>JAVKDQ010000162.1:0-19106 GCA_040222155.1 Roseovarius sp. | reverse complement strand
GTGCGGGGGTGAAGGTTCACACGCTGCCCGCCGACGAGCTCCTGCATCTCCCAGTACATCTCGCGGCGCTTGGTGTCGTCGAGCTCGGCGCGTGCCTTGATCATCAGCTCGTCGAAGCGCTCGTTGCACCAGTAGCTCTCGTTCCACGAGGCGCCGCACTTGTAGGCGGTGGCGAACATCTGGTCTTCCACGGGGCGACCGCCCCAATAGGAGAACACCATGCCCTTCTTCATCCACACGTCCGACCAGTAGCCATCATTCGGCTCGCGCACGACATCCATCTCGATGCCCGCGCCCCTGGCCGAGGCCTGGAAGAGCACAGCCGCATCCACAGCACTTCCGAAGGCGGCATCGGAAGAGTGCAGTTTGATGGCGAGGCTGTCCATGCCGGCCTGCTTGATATACCAGGCGGCCTTCTCGGGGTCGTAGGTCTTCTGCTCCAGTTCGGAGTGGTAGAAGCGCTGGCCCGAGCCGATCGGGTGGTCGTTGCCCACGGTGCCGTAGCCGAAGAGGATCTTTTCGACCATCTCCTCGCGGTTGCAGGCGTATTTGAGCGCCTGGCGCACGTTGTTGTCGTTGAACGGCGCGATCCTTGTGTCCATCGGGATGGTGTAATGCGCCTGGCCGGAGATCGACTGGATCTTGACGCCGGAATTGCGTGCCAGCAGGCCGACCGTCTTGAGGTCGAGCCGGTCGATGATGTCCACGTCGCCGGAAACGAGCGCAGTGGTGCGGGCGTTGAGGTCGACCAGCGCCAGCATCTCGATGGAATCGAAGAAGCCCACATCGTCGCGCCAGTGGTTCGGGTTGCGCTCGAGCGTGACCTGCACACCGAATTCGCGCGACTTCATCACGTAGGCGCCGAGCCCGTCACCCGACTGCCAGTCGATCGAATCGCCGTCGGCCTTGCAGATCGGCAGGTGGTAATCGGTGAGGATGAAGGGGAAGTCGGCATTGCCGCCGTCGAGCTTGAAGACAACCGTGTCGTCGCCCTCGGTGGTGATTTCCACGATGGGCGCCACGATCGGGCCCGCGGCCGAGGTGCTGTTCTCGCCGCGATGGAAGTTGATGGAGGCCACCACGTCTTCGACGGTCATTTCCTTGCCGGAATGGAAGGTCGCGCCCTTGCGGATCTTGAAGCGCCATTCGGAGGCGTCATCGGAGGCTTCCCAGCTTTCCGCGAGGTTCGGCACCACCGAGCCATCGGGGCCCACTTCGGTGAGGAAGCCGTGGATGCCGAAGGCCATGTCGATGGTGAAGCCGTTTTCCCATGTGCCGGGGTTCATCGTGTCGGTGGTCTGGCCGTGGGCCTTGCCGCAGCGGATATGCCCGCCGCGATTGGCGGCGAAGGCCTTGCCCATTGGCAAGGTGCTGGCCGCGGCAGCCGCGACCGAGGTTTTCAGAAATCCACGGCGGTCAAGCATTCCGCCCTTGATAAGTGACATGGTTGGGTCTCCCTGAGTTGGTGTCACGTTGTTCTTTCCGGTCTTTCAGGTGCGCCGCGCATGCCACGACTCTTGCGTGGCGCCTGCGCGCATGTCGATCCTGTTGCCGGTCTGTTATGTGTGTTGCGCGCTTCGACGTTAACGTGAGGCCTTGCTGCGCGGCAACAAAAACTTGCCACGGTTCGGCGCTGCGGTCTTACGATGCCTCTCCCCCGGTTTATTGATTGACGCGTCAATTAAACACCGTTAACCGCATTGGGCAACGGATTTTTCTGGAGTATCTGCACATGCCGAAACTCGGAATGGAGCCGATCCGCCGCTCGGCGCTCGTGGAGGCCACCATCCACGAGATCGGCGCGCGCGGCACGCTGGATGTGACGGTGAGCCAGATCGCCAGGCGCGCCGGCATGTCGCCGGCGCTCGCGCATCACTATTTCGGCTCCAAGGAGCAGATCTTCACCGCGGCGATGCGCCATATCCTGTCGCTCTACGGAGCCGAGGTGCGCGGCGCGTTGATCATGGCCAAGACCCCGCGCGAACGGATCGAGGCGATCATCCGCGCCAGTTTCTCGCCCCGCCAGTTCCGGCCCGAGACCGTTTCGGCGTGGCTCAATTTCTATGTTCAGGCGCAGAAATCCAACGAGGCGAAGCGGCTGCTCAACGTCTACCAGCGGCGGCTGCGCTCGAACCTCAACCATGCCTTCCGGCAGATCGCGCCCGGGGAGGCGCGCCCGCTTACCCGGGGCCTCGCGGCGATGATCGACGGTCTCTACATCCGCCAGGCGCTGCGCGCCGACCCGCTCGAGCCCGCCGCCGCGATCGACGTCCTGCTGCATTACCTCGACAGCCATCTCGACTGACCGCCCGCCACACCCCAAGCGAACAGAGGCATTTCCCATGGGCCAGCCCAACATCCTGATCTTCATGGTCGACCAACTCAACGGCACGCTCTTCCCCGACGGGCCGGCAGACTGGCTGCACGCCCCCAACCTCAAGGCGCTTGCCGCGCGCTCGACGCGGTTTCGCAATGCCTACACGGCCAGCCCGCTCTGCGCGCCGGGGCGGGCGAGCTTCATGTCGGGGCTCTTGCCGTTCTACAGCCGGGTCTATGACAATGCCGCCGAGTTCGCGGCCGACATCCCCACCTATGCCCATCACCTGCGCCGCGCAGGCTACCAGACCTGCCTTTCGGGCAAGATGCACTTTGTCGGCCCCGACCAGCTGCACGGCTTCGAGGAGCGGCTCACCACCGATATCTACCCCGCCGATTTCGGCTGGACGCCGGATTACCGCAAGCCCGGCGAGCGGATCGACTGGTGGTATCACAACATGGGATCGGTCACCGGCGCGGGCGTGGCGGAGATTTCCAACCAGATGGAATATGACGACGAGGTGGCCTATCACGCCACCCGCAAGGTCTACGACCTCGGGCGCGGGCACGATGCGCGGCCATGGTGCCTGACGGTGAGCTTCACCCACCCGCATGACCCTTACGTGGCGCGCAGGAAATACTGGGATCTCTACGAGGACTGCGAACACCTGCTGCCGGAAGTGCCGGCCATGGCCTACGAGGCGCATGACCTGCACGCCAAGCGCATCTTCGACGCGAACGACTGGCGCAGCCTCGACATCTCGCAAGAAGACATCCGCCGCTCGCGCCGCGCCTATTTCGCCAATATCTCCTATCTCGACGACAAGATCGGCGAGGTGATGGAGGCGCTCGAGGGGACGCGGCAGGCGGAGAACACCATTATCCTCTTTGTCTCCGACCATGGCGACATGCTGGGCGAGCGCGGGCTGTGGTTCAAGATGTGCTTCTACGAGGGCTCCGCGCGGGTGCCGCTGATGATCGCCGCGCCCTCGATGACGCCGGGGCTCGTGACCACGCCGGTAAGCACGATCGATGTTTGCCCCACGCTCTGCGATCTGGCGGGCGTCAGCATCGACGAGGTGGCGCCCTGGGTCGAAGGGCAGAGCCTCGTGTCGCTCGGGCAGGGCGGCACGCGCGCCGCGCCGGTGGCGATGGAATACGCCGCCGAAGCCTCCTACGCGCCGCTCGTCTGCCTGCGCGAGGGGCGGTGGAAATTCACACGCTGCGCGCTCGACCCCGACCAGCTCTTCGACCTCGAGGCCGACCCGCATGAGCTCACCAACCTCGCCGAAGACCCGGCCCATGCCGAGACGCTGAAACACTTTTCCGAAAAGGCCGATGCCCGCTGGAACCTAGAGCTCTTCGACGCGCAGGTGCGCCAGAGCCAGGCCCGGCGCTGGGTGGTCTACGAGGCGCTCCGGCAGGGCGGCTACTACCCGTGGGATTACCAGCCGCTCCAGAAGGCCTCGGAGCGCTACATGCGCAACCACATGGACCTCAACGTGGTGGAAGAGAATGCCCGCTTCCCGAGAGGCGAATGAGCATGCCGCCCAGAGGTTTCATCTTTCCCGAAATACTCCCGCCGAAGGCGTCCCGGGTCCGCCCGCCCCACGCCGCCGGCGGGGTCATCGTGCAAGGAGGCCGCAAGTGGAAGCCGATTATGTGATCGTGGGCGCGGGCAGCGGTGGTTGCGCCATGGCCTACCGGCTCGCCGAAGCGGGCAAGGATGTGCTCGTGGTGGAGCATGGCGGCACTGACGCCGGCCCCTTCATCCAGATGCCCGGCGCGCTCTCCTACCCTATGAACATGGCCCGCTACGATTGGGGCTACCGCTCCGAGCCCGAGCCGCATCTCGACAACCGCCGGCTGGCCACGCCGCGGGGCAAGGTGGTGGGCGGGTCTTCGTCGATCAACGGAATGGTCTATGTGCGCGGCCATGCAGGTGATTACGACCACTGGCGCGAGAGCGGCGCCGATGGCTGGGGCTATGCCGATGTGCTGCCCTATTTCAAGCGGATGGAAAACTGGCACGATGGCGGCCATGGCGGCGATGCGGGCTGGCGCGGCAATTCCGGCCCCCTGCATGTGAGCCGCGGGGCGATGGCCAACCCGCTCACCCGCGCCTTCATCGAGGCGGGCGTGCAGGCGGGCTACCGGCGCACCGCCGATTACAACGGCGAGCAGCAGGAGGGCTTCGGCCCCTTCGACATGACCGTGTGGCAGGGGCGGCGCTGGTCGGCGGCCAATGCCTATCTCAAGCCCGCGCTGCGGCGGCCCAACTGCACGCTGGTGCGCGGCCTCGTTCAGCGCGTGGTGATCGAGGAGGGGCGCGCCACCGGCGTCGAGGCCATCGTGAAGGGCCGCGCGCAAGTGATCCGCGCGCGGCAGGAGGTGATCGTGGCGGCGTCGTCGATCAACTCGCCCAAGATCCTGATGCTCTCGGGGATAGGCCCCGGCGCGCATCTGGCCGAGCACGGCATCGAGGTGGTGGCCGACCGCCCCGGCGTGGGCGCCAACCTGCAGGACCATCTCGAGCTCTATATCCAAATGGCTGCGAGCCAGCCGGTAAGCCTCTACAAATACTGGAACCTGCTCGGCAAGGCCTATGTGGGCGCGCGCTGGCTCTTCACGAAAACCGGTCCCGGCGCCTCCAACCAGTTCGAAAGCTGCGGCTTCATCCGCTCCGAGGCGGGGGTGGATTACCCCGATATCCAGTTCCACTTCCTGCCCATCGCGGTGCGCTACGACGGTCAGGCGGCGGCGGAGGGGCACGGGTTTCAGGCCCATGTGGGCCCGATGCGCTCGCCTTCGCGCGGCTCCATCACCCTGCGCAGCGCCAACCCGGCCGATGTCCCGGTGATCCGCTTCAACTACATGAGCGAGGCGCGCGACTGGTGGGAGTTCCGCCAGTGCATCCGGCTCACCCGCGAGATCTTCGGGCAGGAGGCCTTCGCGCCCTTCCGCAGCCACGAGATCCAGCCCGGGCCGGAGGTGCAGAGCGACGACGCGCTCGATGCCTTCATCCGCGAACATGCCGAAAGCGCCTATCACCCCTGCGGCACCTGCAGGATGGGCCGCAGGGACGACCGCCATGCGGTGGTCGACCCGGAGGGCCGGGTGATCGGTGTGGACCGGCTGCGGGTGGCCGATTCGAGCCTCTTCCCCCGCATCACCAACGGCAATCTCAACGCCCCCTCGATCATGGTGGGCGAGAAGATCTCCGACCACGTGCTGGGCCGCGCGCCGCTGCCGCCGGAGAACGCGGAGCCGTGGGTGCATCCCGAATGGCGGACCGCGCAGCGCTGAGCCCGTCACGGCCTTGATCCGTGTCAAGGCGGCGGGCCTTGGGCACCCATAGCGTGGCTCCGACGGACAGTTAAGGAAGGATTCGCGCGATGTCCCATACCCCTCACGAACTGCATGAGGAATTTCCCGAGCACGGCGACAGGATCACCGAGCTAAAGACGAGCAACGCCCATTTCGCCCGGCTCTTCGACGAATATCACGAGCTCAACCGCGCCGTGCACCGCGCCGAGACCAACGTGGCCCCGGTGGAGGAACTGACCGAGGTCGAGATGCGCAAGAAACGCGCGCATCTCAAGGATGAGCTCTACCGCATGCTGGTGGCCGACACCGCCTCCTGAGGCGGCCCAAGGGCTTTGAGGAAGGGCGCGCCGCCTCGCGTGGCGCGCCTTTTGCCGTCAATCCACCCGGTAGGGCAGCACGCCGCGCTCGTCGGGCTCCACCTGCAGCCGCCGCTCGAGCGGCGGCACCGAACGCTGGTGGCAATTGGTGCGCTCGCAGATCCGGCAGGAAATGCCGATGGGCTCGAAGGCGCGGCTGTTGGTGAGGTCGAGATCGTCGGCATAGACGAGCGCATCGGCGTGCTTCACCTCGCAGCCGAGCGCTATGGCGAAGCGCCGGACCGGTGCGCCGAAGGAGCCGCCGGGTTTCGAGACGTCGCGCGCGAGGTTGATGAAGCGCACCCCGTCGGGCGTCTCCGCCAGCTGCCGCAGAAAGCGCCCCGGCGTCTCGAAGGCGCGATGCACGTTCCACAAGGGGCAGGCGCCACCGAACCGGGCGAATTGCAGCCGCGTGGCGGAGTGGCGCTTGGTGATCGTGCCCGCCTGATCGACCCGCACGAAGAAGAACGGCACGCCCTTGGCGCCCGGGCGCTGCAGCGTGGAGAGCCGATGGCACACCTGCTCGATCGAGGCGCCGAAGCGGTTGGCGAGCACCTCGAGATCGTGCCGTGTGCCCTGCGCGGCGGCGAGGAAGGCGCCATAGGGCATCATCGCGGCCCCGGCGAAGTAATTGGCCAGCCCGATCTTGGCGATGGAGCGCGCCGTATCGGACTGGAAGCGCGCAAGGTCGAGCGTGGCCTCCAGCAGCTTGTCCTGCGTGAGCAGCGCCACCTGCAGGAGCATCTGGAAGGTGAGCGTCTCGGGCTCGGCGCGGCGCGAGAGGGTGAGCGTGCGGGTTTCGCGGTCGAACTGGCGCAGGGGCCCGGCCTCGGTGCTGCGGAGTGTCACCCCTAGTGCGGCGAGCCGGGCGGTGGCCACCTCGCGAGCGGGCCGCTCGGGCACCTCCGCGGCGAAGCGCTCGGCCGCATGGTCGACCGCGTCGATGTAATTGTCGCAGTAATGGAAGAAATCGCGCACCTCGTCCCAGGGCGAGGGCTGCATGCGGCTGTCCTCGCGCCCCAGCGCCTCGTCGAGCGAGGCGAGACGCTCATGGGTCTGCCGGTAGGCGCGATGCAGCTCTAGAAAGGCGCGCGCGAGCGCCGGCGCGTTCGAGGCGGTGAGCCGCAGGTCGGTGAGCGGCGGCGGACCGCCCCCGAAGACCGGGTCGGCGAAGGCCTCGCGCATGTCCGAGACCATCCGTTCCGCATCGCCGGTGGAAAGCTCGGTGACATCGAAGCCGAATTCCTGCGCCAGTGCCAGCACCACAGTGGTGGAGACCGGGCGGTTGTTGTTCTCCATCTGGTTCAGGTAGGGCAGGGAGACGCCGAGCTTCTGGGCGAAATCCTTCTGTGTGAGCCCGAGCCGCGTGCGCGTCTCGCGCAGCTTCGCGCCGGCATAGAGTTTCTGGGTGGGCATGGGCCGCGCCTTTGCAGCTTCGCTATGCCTGAAGAGTAGGTTTGCAAAGCGCCGCCTGCAAGCCGTAGTGCGCCCCATGCTTCTTCTGGCCTGAAAATATCCCGGGGGAGGCCGAAGGCCGGGGGCAGAGCCCCAATGATACCGCGGCAGATCCTATTCGCCCGGGGCGAGCCTGCGCTCCCGCCGGATGGTGAGCAGGATCGCCACGACGGCGCAGAGGGACGTGAGGAACATCAGCCACAGCATCGGCAGGGTGCCGCTGCCATCGGAGAGAAGCGCGCCCACGCCTGCCGAAAGCGCCGCGCCCAGCCCGATCATCAAAGCGCCCGACAGCCCGCTGGCGGTGCCCGCGAGATGCGGGCGCACCGAAAGCGCGCCGGAGGTGGCGTTGGGAATGGCCATGCCGTTGCCGAGCCCCATCAGCGTCATCAGCCCGAAGAAGCTGTAGACGGTGCCGCCGCCCAGCTGGAAGATGGCGAGGTTTAGGCCGATGCCGCCGGCGTTGATCAACGTGCCCCAGAGCACCATGCGGTTGATTCCCACCCGCACCGAGAAGCGCCCGGCGATGAAATTGCCGAGGAAGTACCCCACTGCCGGCGCACCGAAGAAGAAGCCCAGCGTGGCCGGCTCGAGCCCGAAAACCTTGTCGCCCACGTAAGGCCCGCCGCCGAGATAGGTGAAGAAAGCGCCCGAGCTCAGGCCCAGCGTGCAGGTGTAGCCCCAGAAACGCGGTGAGGCGAAGAGCTCGGGATAGTCGCGAAACTGCGCGGCAAAGCTTGTCGAGCGCCGTGGCGCGGTTTCGCCGAGATCGGCCCAGGTAAGCCAGAAGACGCCCAGCCCCATGATGAAGAGCGCCCAGAAGGTGGCCTGCCAGCCGAAGGCCGCATCGAGCACCCCGCCGATCGCCGGGCCGATCATCGGGGCCACGGCCATGCCCATGGTGACATAACCGATCATGCTCGCCGCCTCGCGCTCGCCGGTCATGTCGCGCGCAACCGCGCGGGAGAGCACCATCGCCGTGACGATCGCCGCCTGCAACATGCGGAAGGTGAGAAACACCCAGACATTGGTGGCATGGATGCATCCGAGCGTGGCCAGAAGGAAGATGAAAACCCCGCCCAGCAGCACCGGGCGGCGCCCGAGCTTGTCGGAGATCGCGCCAACGAAGAGCTGCATCACCGCGTTCACCGCCAGGTAGATCGCGACGGAGAGCTGGATGAGCCGGTAGGGCGCGTCGAGATAGGCCGCCATCCCGGGCAGCGACGGCAGGAACATGTTCATGGCCAGCGCGGCGAGCCCGGCAAGCAGGATCAGCGTGGCGATATGGGGCGGGCTGCGGCGGTCGAGAAATCGGCGGGTCGGCGCAGCGGTTGAAATCGGCTCGGCCATTGGGGCAATCTACCCATGTCGCGGGGCTTGTCCATTGCCTCTTCGGCACTTTGACCTGTGCGAAGGCGCACGGCCCGCCCTGTATGAAGGCAGTAAGGGTTCGGACACGGGGGGTACGGTTGTGGATTAGCTTATTTGCACTTCACACCACCTGATCTGCGAAGCATTTGCAAATTTGCCGGAAAAGACTTTCGTGCACCCGGAGCCGCTTGTAGGGTCACGCGCGAAACGGAGGAGGCACGTCCCTATGAAAGATATTCTTCAGGAACTCGAAGACCGTCGCGGCAATGCCCGGCTGGGCGGCGGCGAGGCCCGCATCGAGAGTCAGCACGCCAAGGGCAAGCTGACCGCGCGCGAGCGCATCGAGCTTCTGCTCGACGAGGGCAGTTTCGAAGAATTCGACATGTTCAAGACTCATCGCTGCACCGATTTCGGCATGGAGAAGAGCAAGCCCTACGGCGACGGGGTGGTGACCGGCTGGGGCACGATCAACGGCCGGCAGGTTTACGTCTTCAGCCAGGATTTCACGGTGCTGGGCGGCTCGGTGTCGGCCACCCATGCGCAGAAGATCTGCAAGATCATGGATATGGCCGTGGAAAACGGCGCCCCGGTGATCGGCATCAACGACTCGGGCGGCGCGCGCATCCAGGAGGGCGTCGACAGCCTTGCGGGCTATGGCGAAGTCTTCCAGCGCAATATCGAGGCCTCGGGCGTGGTGCCGCAGATCTCGCTCATCATGGGGCCCTGTGCGGGCGGGGCCGTCTATTCGCCGGCGATGACGGATTTTATCTTCATGGTGAAGGACAGCTCCTACATGTTCGTGACCGGGCCGGACGTGGTGAAGACGGTGACGAACGAGCAGGTGACCGCCGAGGAACTGGGCGGCGCCTCGACCCATACGCGCAAGAGCTCGGTGGCCGATGCGGCCTTCGAGAACGACGTGGAGGCGCTGGCGGAGGTGCGGCGGCTGGTGGATTTCCTGCCCGCAAACAATCGCGAGAAGCCGCCCGTGAGGCCCTTCTTCGACGAGCCAGGGCGTTCGGAGCCCAGCCTCGACACGCTGATTCCCGAGAACCCGAACACGCCTTACGACATGAAGGAGCTGATCGTGAAACTCGCCGACGAGGGCGATTTCTACGAGCTTCAGGCGGAGTTCGCGAAGAACATCATCACCGGGTTCATCCGGCTCGAGGGGCGCACTGTGGGCGTGGTGGCGAACCAGCCGATGGTGCTGGCGGGCTGCCTCGATATCGACTCGAGCCGCAAGGCTGCGCGTTTCGTGCGGTTCTGCGACTGTTTCGAGATCCCGATCCTGACGCTGGTGGACGTACCGGGCTTTCTGCCGGGGACGACGCAGGAATATGGCGGCGTCATCAAGCATGGCGCGAAGCTGCTCTACGCCTATGGCGAGGCCACGGTGCCGAAGGTGACGGTGATCACGCGCAAGGCCTATGGCGGGGCTTACGTGGTGATGTCGTCGCAGCACCTGCGGGGCGATTTCAACTATGCCTGGCCCACCTCGGAGATCGCGGTGATGGGCGCGAAGGGCGCCACCGAGATCATCCACCGGGCCGATCTGGGCAACGCCGAGAAGATCGCCGAGCATACCAAGAGCTACGAGGACCGCTTCGCCAACCCCTTCGTGGCCGCCGAGCGCGGTTTCATCGACGAGGTGATCCAGCCGCACAACACCCGGATGCGGGTGAGCCGGGCCTTTGCTTCGTTGCGCAACAAGAAGCGGCAGATGCCGTGGAAGAAGCACGACAACATTCCGCTCTGAGCGGGGCGGTGCGGGCGGATGCGGGGGCCAGCCCCCGCGCCCCCGAGGTATTTTCGCCAAGAAGAAGCAGGGGGCCGGTTCCGGGGATCATGGGCAAGGCAAGGTGGCATATCGTGGAGGAGCCGGGCGCGCTAGTGCTGGCGCGGTGCTGGCCCGTGCGGTTCGACCTCGCGGTGGCGACGGTGTTGCCCGCGGTCGCGCGGCGGGCTCGGCTTGCGCAGCAAGTCCGGCAGGACATGTGGCGGGCGCTGCGCGGTCTTCGGGGTTTCTCCCCGGCGGTGCGGTTGGAAGAGGCGGAAAGCGGGCTGCGGGTTGTCGCGGGCGGGCAGGTAGACGGACCCTTGCCGCGCGCCAAGGCCGAAGCGCAGATCGCCGATCTGCTCGCCTGCCCGCGGAACCGGGCGCGCTGGGCGCGGTGGGCCTCATGAAGACAGGGTTTTGCACAGCCATCGCGGCGGGGCTGATCGCCACCGCCGCGCCCGCGCAGGACGAGGCGAAGGAGGAGCGCCTCGTCCTGCCATCGGGGCTCGAGGCCTATCTGCAGGAGGTGCTGCGGCAGGAGGGTGGCGAGGGCGCGCCGATCGTTCGGGCGCGCTACGTTGCGGAGGCGCTGGAGGCGGGTGCGACGCTCGACGAGGTGAGCGCCGATCTCGAATATCTCTGCAACGCCGATGCGCTGCCGCGGATCGGCGAGGCGGCGGGCGAGGGGGTGCGGATCATTGTTTCGCTCGGCGATCGCCCTTCCGATTTCGGGGTGCCGTCGCCTGATGTGCGACAGGTTTTCGAGGCCTTCACGGTGGAAAGCGGTCTCTGCATATGGGAGGCTTTCTGATGGCAGCACAATATCTTGCGGAGCGAAGCTCACCTGTGGCTCGGTTTGAGGCTTTGGAGTCACAGGCGGCGGGCTTCGCTGTGGACAAGTATCAAAAGACGTTGGATTCCAGTATTCTGCACCTCGGAGGTGTGGCCGCAAATCGCGGGCACGCAGCCGGTTTGGCGCGCGCGTACAAAAAGGTGGGGCCCTTTGCGCGTTGCCAAAATGTGTACACATACAGGAGACTACAATGTCGAAAACTATCAAGAGCATTCTTGCCCTTGGGCTTGTCGTGGGCATCGCCGCCTGCGGTCAGCAGCAGCAGGAAGAAGAATTCGTGGTGGTCGATCCCGAGCCGATCTCCATCGAGCCGACCTACACCGGCAAATACAAGTAATCCCGCGAGGGATGGGAAGGGGCGGGCCCTGAGGCCCGCCCCGACCGCCACCACCACCGCCGATGCCGGCGCCCCGAATGCGGAGGGCGCAGCATGATCAAGCATCGCGGATTTCCCGGGCGTCTGCCGGGCACCGATTTCCAGTTCACCATCCGCCGCGCGAACCCCAAGGGCGCAACGCCGCTTACCCGGCGGGAGCGCTACCGCGACCGCAGGCCGGCCGACCGGCGCGCCGATACGGCCTTCGTGCGGGCACTTTGGGAGCAGTTTGGCGATGCCCCTTTCGAGCGGGGCAATCTGGATGCGGGGCGGCTCAGCTGGCTATTCGGGCGCGAGGTGCTGCCTGCGGAAGAGCCGTTCGACCCGGCCGATTACGAGGCGCTCCTGGTGCTCGACGTGGCGGCGGCGCGCGCGGCCTTTCCCGAAGCCTTCGAGGATGCGGAGGATTGGGGCTGATGCGCGTGATTCTGCCAATGCGTGCGCGGAACGCGCGAAATCGCGCCGAGAGCGAGCCTCGCGCAAGAGCGCGCTTGGCGTGGGCGAGATCCGGGTGCAGCGTGAGAGATGTAGTGGAGGCCCTCCCCCAAGGGGCCTGGACGTTTCGTCTTATCCGTTACCCTTCCCCTGACGGGCGGCTTGGCACATGCATGTGCCGGCCGCCCTTTTTTCATCGAGTTTCAATGTTCTGCATGCGTGGAGGCGAGGAGGCGCCGCGCGTGAGAACGAGATTGCCAAGGGGTTCAGCCCCCCGGCCAAGACCCCAGAAGAGGACGTGACGATGTTCAAGAAAATCCTGATCGCCAACCGGGGCGAGATTGCCTGCCGCGTGATCAAGACCGCACGCAAGATGGGTATCCAGACGGTGGCCATCTACTCGGATGCCGACCGTAACGCGCTGCATGTGCAGATGGCCGACGAGGCGGTGCATATCGGCCCCGCTCCGGCTTCGGAAAGCTATATCGTGATCGACAAGGTGATGGCCGCCATCAGGGAGAGCGGGGCTGAGGCGGTGCATCCGGGCTACGGCTTCCTCTCCGAGAACCCGAAATTTGCCGATGCTCTGGAGAAGGCGGGCGTGGCCTTCATCGGGCCGCCCAAGCCCGCCATCGAGGCGATGGGCGACAAGATCACCTCGAAGAAGATCGCGCAGGAAGCCAAAGTTTCCACCGTGCCGGGCTACATGGGGCTGATCGAGGATGCCGAGGAGGCGGTGAAGATCTCCACCGAGATCGGCTACCCTGTGATGATCAAGGCCTCCGCGGGCGGCGGCGGCAAGGGGATGCGGATCGCTTGGAACGACGAGGAGGCGCGCGAGGGCTTCCAGAGCTCGAAGAACGAGGCGGCATCGAGTTTCGGGGATGACCGGATCTTCATCGAGAAATTCGTCACGCAGCCACGCCACATCGAGATCCAGGTGCTCTGCGACGCCCATGGCAACGGCATCTATCTCGGCGAGCGGGAATGCTCGATCCAGCGGCGGAACCAGAAGGTGATCGAGGAGGCGCCGAGCCCGTTTCTCGACGAGGCGACGCGCAAGGCGATGGGCGAGCAGGCCGTGGCGCTGGCCCATGCGGTGGGCTATGCCAGTGCCGGCACGGTGGAGTTCATCGTGGACGGGCAGAAGAACTTCTACTTCCTCGAGATGAACACCCGCTTGCAGGTGGAGCACCCGGTGACGGAGCTGATCACCGGGGTGGACCTCGTGGAGCAGATGATCCGCGTGGCGGCGGGGGAAAAGCTTGCGATCACGCAGGCGGATGTGAAGCTCACCGGCTGGGCGATGGAAAGCCGGCTTTACGCCGAAGACCCCTATCGCAACTTCCTGCCCTCGATCGGGCGGCTCACGCGCTATCGCCCGCCGGTGGAGGTGGCCGCTGGGCCGCTGCTGCAATCGGGCAAGTGGCAGGACGATGCGGAGCCGGGCGAGACGGCGGTGCGCAACGATACCGGCGTCTACGAGGGTGGCGAGATCTCGATGTATTACGACCCGATGATCGCCAAGCTCTGCACCTGGGGGCCAGACCGGGCGACCGCCATCGAGGCGATGCGCAACGCGCTCGACGGGTTCGAGGTGGAAGGGATCGGTCATAACCTGCCGTTCCTCTCGGCGGTGATGGACCATTCGAAATTCGTCTCGGGCGACATGACCACGGCCTTCATCCAGGAGGAATACCCGGAGGGCTTCCACGGGGTTGAACTGGGCGAGGCGGCGCTGCGCCGGGTCGCTGCGAGCACTGCCGCAATGCACCGGGTGGCCGAGATCCGCCGCACTCGGGTGTCGGGCCGGATGGACAACCACGAGCGCCATGTCGGCGAGGACTGGGTGGTGAGCCTGCAGGGATTGAGCTTTCCGGTGCGGGTGGACGCCGATCGCGGCGGCGCCACGGTGCGCTTCGAGGATGGCGGCCAGCACCGGGTGGAGAGCGGCTGGACGCCGGGCGACCAGCTGGCGCGGGTGAGCGTGGATGGCAGCCCGCTGGTGCTGAAGGTGGGCAAGATCTCGGGCGGGTTCCGCATCCGCACACGGGGCGCCGACCTCAAGGTGCATGTACGCACGCCGCGGCAGGCCGAGCTTGCGGCGCTGATGCCCGAGAAGCTGCCGCCCGACACCTCGAAGATGCTGCTTTGCCCGATGCCGGGCCTCTTGGTGCGGCTTGCCGTGGAAGAGGGGCAGGAGGTGCAGGAGGGGCAGGCGCTCTGCACTGTGGAGGCGATGAAAATGGAGAACATCCTGCGCGCCGAGCGCAAGGGCATCGTTTCCAAGATCAACGCGGGTGCGGGCGACAGCCTCGCGGTGGATGACGTGATCATGGAGTTCGAGTGAGAGGATGACGCTGCCCGAGACATGGATCGGCCCTGCCATCATCGCTGCGGTGATCGCGGCGATGGTGAACATGGCGGGCCTCTTCGTGCCCGGGCGGCGGCAGGTGGAGACGGAGCGCCGGCTGCGGCACCGCAAGCGGGTCGATATCCAGACGGCGCTACGAGCGGAGATCGATCACTATGTCTCGGCGCTGGCCAACCCGGAGATGGAGCTCGACCGCATCTGGCGCGAGGTGGTGCTGAGCATGGAAGCGGATGAGAACCACGCCCCGGTGATCCCCAGCGAGAAGAACGACACGGTGTTCCAGAGCGTGCTGGCCGATATCTCCATTCTCCCCGAGCGGGTTATCCGCCCGGTTGTGACCTATTACAACCAGGTCGCCGCGATCTCGGCCATCATCGACGACATGCGCGCCGAGGGGTTTCGCAACTCCGACCGCTCGCACGGGCCGGTGATGGAGCAGGGCCAGCGGATCGGGATGTATACCGACTATATAGGGATGAAACAGATTGCGCTCAGCATGGGACGCGAAGCCAGCGTGGCCCTGGAGGAGAGCCTCAAACGCGAAACGCGCCGCATGAACGGCGCGTTGAGCAACTGGGGCGCAGGCGCGCTCAGTAGCCGGGGCGTGGGCCCGTTTGGTTTGTGATGGGGGGCGGCGATTTTGGTGTCTTCGACATATCCACGCTCCTTGCGCTCTGTTCTGAATATAGGCGGTTCCGGCTTGGCAATCAATGAACGATCCGGTCAGCCCTCGCCGCGGCGGTCGCGCATTTCCTGCTGGCGCATCGGCATCTTGTCGATCACGCGGGAGATTTCGCGCACGCTCCACGGCAGGGGCTTGCGCAGGTATATGGTGCCGTCCTTGCCGATCAGCACCAGCATGAAGCCGCGCGGGTGCAGCTTTTCGCGCAGCGCGGTCTTCTCGCCCTTGGCCGTGTCCGTGAGCACCACCACGTCGCGCTCGGCGAGGTCGTCGAGCCGCTCGGTGATGTATTCCATCTGCTGGATATACCGAGGGTCGGCCGGGCTGTCGGCGAAAACGACGAGGGGCCGTTTTATCCAGACAAAATCGTTCAAATCCGCGGTATCGCCGGGCATGATGACTTCTCCCGCTTCCGTGGGCTCTTCCGGCAGGGCCGGCGCCGCCAAGACGAAAATGGCGGAAAATGTCAGCAAAACAATGGATAACGATTTGCGCATGGGCCCTCCTCAGACCCCAGATATAGGGCGGTGCGGGCGCGAAGCGAAGCGGCAATCCGCCTCCGCTCGCGAAAAAGTCAGCGTTAACCGCGTTCACATGCGGCGCATGCCAGACTGGCGCCCGGCCGAGCCGCGCCCATCCCGGGCCGGCGGCCTGCTGGAAGGGCGCGCGCCGATGGAAATCATCCTGCATGTTGGCACTCACAGAACGGGAACGACCGGGTTTCAGGCTTATCTCCGCGCGCAGGCACCACGGCTCGAATACCGCCGTATCGGTTTCTGGGAGCCCACGCGCACCCGCAAGGGGCTCTTGAGCGGCATTGTTCCCGTGCCGGGCGGGCCGGACCCGGCCGAGCAGATGCGCGCGGCGCGCCAGCGGATCGAGTTCGAGCTGATGCGGACACGGCACAAACGCCTGGCCCGGCTCGTGGTAAGCGACGAGAACATGCTCGGCATGCCGCGCCAGAACCTGCGCGAGCGGCGGCTCTACCCGGAGGCGGGGGAGCGTCTCGCCCGCTACCTGCGAGCCTTCAACGGGCGCGTGACGCGAGTGGCGCTCTCGATCCGCCCGCAGGACGAGTATTGGCGCTCGCTGCTGACGCTGGCGGTGATCCGGGGGCGGGCCGTGCCGGGCAGGGCGGAGATCGCCGCGCTTGCGCAGTCGGGTCAAGGCTGGCGCGGGGTGATCGAGGCTTTGGCGCAGGCGCTGCCGGGGGTCGAGATTCGGGTCTTTCCGCATGCGGATTTC
This sequence comes from Roseovarius sp., assembly GCA_040222155.1. Taxonomy (GTDB): domain Bacteria; phylum Pseudomonadota; class Alphaproteobacteria; order Rhodobacterales; family Rhodobacteraceae; genus Roseovarius. The sequence continues at coordinate 2,536 of JAVKDQ010000162.1, read as the reverse complement.
GTGGCCCGCCCCGACCGGCTGCTCATGGGCATGACCGGCGCGCCGGCGCTTCCGGCCGGGGCGATGCGCACACCCGTCAACGCCTCGCCGGGGCTCGAGAAGCTGCGCAAGATCGCGGCGCTCAGGGGTGTTGATGTCACGGCCCTTCCGCGCGCGCGCACGCGGTGGGAGCCCTTTGGCGAGATACAGGCCCGCGTGATGCGCGAGGCCTACGAGGACGACCTTTTCTGGCTGCGCGCGGGCGCAGACGGAAAGGCGACGCTGATCGAGGAAAACCGGATGGAGGAGAGAGGGGCAAACCCCGCCGCCATCCAGAAAGCAAGAGGACATGGCAATGGGATCGAAGAAAGAAGACTGGCGTAAGATCGCCCAGAGCGAGCTGCGCGACCGCCCGCTGGAGGCGCTCACCTGGAAGACGATCGAGGGGATCGAGGTGCAGCCGCTCTACACCGAGGAGGATGTGGAGGGGCTCGAGCATCTGGGCTCCATCCCCGGCGCCGCGCCCTTCACCCGCGGCGTGAAGGCAACGATGTATGCGGGCCGGCCCTGGACGATCCGGCAATATGCGGGTTTTTCCACGGCGGAGGAATCGAACGCCTTCTACCGGCGCAACCTCGCGGCAGGTCAGCAGGGCGTTTCGGTGGCCTTCGATTTGGCCACCCACCGCGGCTATGACAGCGACCACCCCCGCGTGGTGGGCGACGTGGGCAAGGCTGGCGTGGCGATCGACAGCGTGGAGGACATGAAAATCCTCTTCGACGGTATCCCGCTCGATCAGGTCTCCGTGTCGATGACGATGAACGGCGCGGTGATCCCGGTGCTGGCGAGTTTCATCGTGGCGGGCGAGGAGCAGGGGCATGACCGCGCCGTGCTCTCGGGCACCATCCAGAACGACATCCTCAAGGAGTTCATGGTGCGCAACACCTATATCTACCCGCCGGAGCCCTCGATGCGGATCGTCTCCGACATCATCGAGTTCACCTCTACGGACATGCCGCGCTTCAACTCGATCTCGATCTCCGGCTACCACATGCAGGAAGCGGGCGCGAACCTCGTGCAGGAACTGGCCTACACGCTGGCCGACGGGCGCGAATACGTGCGCGCGGCGATCGAGGCGGGCATGGATGTGGACAAGTTCGCAGGCCGGCTCTCGTTCTTCTTCGCCATCGGGATGAATTTCTTCATGGAGGCGGCGAAGCTGCGCGCCGCGCGGCTTCTGTGGCACCGGATCATGACCGAGTTCGGCGCGAAGAACGACCGCTCGAAGATGCTGCGCACCCATTGCCAGACCTCGGGCGTGAGCCTGCAGGAGCAGGACCCCTACAACAACATGATCCGCACCGCCTACGAGGCGATGAGCGCGGTGCTGGGGGGCACGCAATCGCTTCACACCAACGCGCTCGACGAGGCGATGGCGCTGCCCACCGATTTCTCGGCCCGGATCGCGCGCAACACCCAGCTGATCCTGCAGGAGGAGACGGGCGTGACCAACGTGGTCGATCCGCTGGCGGGCTCCTATTACGTGGAGAAGCTCACCGCCGACCTGGCCGAGAAAGCCTGGGAGCTGATCGAGGAAGTGGAGGAGATGGGCGGCATGACCAAGGCGGTGGCCTCCGGTATGCCCAAGCTGCGCATCGAGGAGAGCGCCGCCACCCGGCAGGCGATGATCGACCGGGGCGAGGAGGTGATCGTGGGGGTGAACAAGTATCGCCGCGACAAGGAAGACCCGATCGACCTGCTCGACATCGACAACACCGCCGTGCGCGACAAGCAGATCGCCCGGCTGGAGAAGATCCGCGCCAGCCGCGATGCGGCAGCCTGCGAGGCGGCGCTGGATGAACTCACGCGCCGGGCGCGCGAGGGCGGCAACCTGCTGGAAGCGGCGGTGGAGGCCGCACGGGCACGGGCATCGGTAGGAGAGATCAGCATGGCACTTGAGAAGGAATTCGGGCGGCACCGCGCCGAAGTGAAGACGCTGGCCGGCGTTTACGGCAAGGCCTATGAGGGCGACGAAAGCTTCGCCGCGATCCAGAAATCGGTGGAGGATTTCGCCGAGGCCGAGGGCCGGCGCCCGCGCATGCTGGTGGTGAAGATGGGGCAGGACGGGCATGACCGGGGCGCGAAGGTGATCGCCACCGCCTTCGCCGATATCGGCTTCGACGTGGATGTGGGCCCGCTCTTCCAGACGCCCGAGGAGGCCGCGCAAGACGCTGTCGACAACGATGTGCACGTGGTGGGAATCTCCAGCCAGGCGGCGGGCCACAAGACGCTGGCGCCGAAGCTGATCGAGGCGCTGAAGGCGCAGGATGCGGAGGATATTCTCGTGATCTGCGGCGGTGTGATTCCGCAGCAGGATTACGAGTTCCTGAAGAAGGCGGGGGTGAAGGCGATCTTCGGGCCGGGAACGAACATCCCTGAGGCCGCGCAGGACATTCTGCGCCTCATCCGCGAGGCGCGGGGCGGGTGACGGAGGGGCGGGGGGGGGGGGGCCCCGCCCGGGGGGCCCCCCCCGGGGGGGGGGTGGCGGCGGCAAGGA
>JAVKDQ010000161.1:0-1884 GCA_040222155.1 Roseovarius sp. | reverse complement strand
TATCTGGCGGGTGGTGCAGGATGAACAGCTCTACATCCCGATCCACCACCAGGTGCTGAACTGGGGCATGGCCGAAAACGTCGGCATCGAAGTCGACCCGGAAGATCAGCCGAAGGTGAAATATTTCACCATGAACTGAGGCAATCTTCAGGGCTGAAAAAGAGAGGCGGTCCTGTAAGGGGCCGCCTCTTTGCGGCGATCGGCCCGCGCGTCGGCGCCCTCGCCGCATCGGTCAAAGAGATTGACCGGTGCTGCTGTAGATCGCGGCGACAGGACGAAATTTGTTGAGATTCTATTCTGCTACTTGCAGACTTCCAGTACGACAATCAATCGGGGGGACAACGACTTATGAATGCGCGTGCAAAAGCATCGTCAAAGGCGCCCAGAAAAAGAACCAAGAGAGCGACGACATCGTCGTCGAGTACCGCTCAGGTTGAAGAGAGGCAGATCACGCCCACCTCTATCAAGGGGCAGGCCCGCCCGAAGACCAGTCAGGAAAAAGGCTGGAGGACTGTCCTGAACCGGGCAAAGACCCTTGTGAAAAACCGCCCCGATGACCACCTGAGTTCCCTGCTGGCAAACCTGCGCGAACTCAGGATCGACCGGCGCGAACCGAGCCGCTTCTATCAGACGCGCGAAATCGTCCGCCCGCTTGGCGAGAAGATCATGCAGCGCGCGGGGCTCGAGCTTTCCGACACCTTTTACAGCCCGCAGGTTGCGGCCAACGAGTATACCGTCAGCGCCGGGAGCCCGATACGGTATCTAGGGGATCTCATTCGCCCGGACACCACGGCGATCATGGAGCTTGGCAGCGGATGGTCGTCGAACGTGTTCCAGCTTTATCTTCTGCACGGCGCGACACGGTCGCGCAAAAAGGTCTATTACGGCGGCGAATACACCAAGAGCGGCATGATCGCCGCCAGATATCTGGCCAGTCGCGAACCGGCGTTGAAATACCGCTCGTTTTACTTCGATTATCGCAATCCCAATATCTCGTTCCTGTCCAAGACGAAGGGGCACATTCTTCTGTTCACCTCGCATTCGATCGAACAGGTCGACCAGATCAACCCGGAACTCTTCGAACAGCTGCGGCAGATGAAGAACCCGACGACGGTGGTGCACTTCGAGCCGGTCGGCTGGCAACGCAATGAGGAGCTTCTCAGGCGCCGCGAGGCGCAGGACGACGCCTTCTTCGAAGCGATCGGACGCCGAGCCGCCGACGGCGCGCTGAATACGGTGGATGAGAACGCCGCATGGTGGTCGTGGCGGCAGGAATACAACAAGAACCTCATTCCGATCCTGTCTGACCTCGAGCGGCGTAATATCATCACCATGAAGAAGACCGCCTTCAACTTCGGCGGCACCGCCAATGTGCTGAACCCGAGCACCTTGCTGCATTACGAATTCGTGCGCTGACGGCGCTCTGACCGGGTGGCCCGCGGCCGGTCGGTCCTGTGCGCCTGCGATTGTCCAGCGACCCCGCGCCTGAGGGCGCAGGGTCGATTCTTTGCGGCAGTGGGCTTTCCGGGCCGGCACCGCGAAGAAATCCGGCAGGTATTCGAGGCGCTCCTCTGACGCTCGGCACGCATTGCCCCGGTCGAGCCTGTGCGCTGGCGGCAGCATGTCCGGTTTTTCAGCGCCTTGGCTTGTGAATGGACGCGGCGCGCGACTGTGCTACCCTTGGCCAAATCCAACAGGGGAGACCACGATGCTACGATTGACAAGCGCCCTTGCTCTGGGCGCGGCCCTTGCCGCGCCCGCGGCGGCCGAAGAATTCAAATGGGCGGTGACCACCGATCCCCAGACGATGGACCCCCATGCGGTCAATTCGACGCCGGTGCTGGGCTTTCTCAACAATACCTACGAAGGGCTGGTGCGCCGGGG
>JAVKDQ010000160.1:0-39110 GCA_040222155.1 Roseovarius sp. | reverse complement strand
CGCCCGCGGCACCGGCTTCTTCCGCAACGGCTGGAACATCTTCGATTTCGTCATCGTCGGCATCTCGCTCGTGCCCGCCGCTCAGGGCCTCTCTGTGCTCCGCGCCATGCGCATCCTGCGGCTCCTGCGCGTCCTCTCCGTCACCCCCTCGCTGCGCCGCGTGGTCGAGGGGCTGATGAACGCGCTGCCCGGCATGGGCTCGGTCTTCCTGCTGATGGGGCTGATCTTCTATATCGGCGCGGTGATGGCCACCAAGCTCTTCGGCGCGTCCTTCCCCGAATGGTTCGGCACGCTCGGCCGCTCCGCCTATTCGCTCTTCCAGATCATGACGCTCGAAAGCTGGTCGATGGGCATCGTCCGCCCGGTGATGGAAACCTACCCCCACGCCTGGGCCTTCTTCGTGCCCTTCATCCTCGTCACCACCTTCGCCGTGGTGAACCTCGTCGTGGGTCTCATCGTGAACTCCATGCAGGACGCCCACGCGGTGGAGGAAAACGAGAAGACCGGCAATTACCGCGACGACGTTCTGGCAAGGCTCGACCGCATCGAGGCGATGCTGAAGGAGCGGGGGAAGGATTAGGCGACACCCTCGCCGTGCAAGTGCCGATGCGCCGGAAAACCAATCCTAGGTTCTCCGCTTTGACAGGTTTTTTCAGCAACGCGCCCCCGCGCGGAATCCAGGGGAGCAGCCCCGCCGCGCGATCGCTGGGCCGCCCCCACGGCCCGGCGATTGGGTGACGGCAGCACATCGCTCTAATCTATTGCGGATCTGGCACCATAAAGCCCTGCCGAACACCCGTCGGATCGCCGCGCCGCGGCCCAGCCATCGCGCGGCTACGCACGACGGTTCCACTCACCGCGCCCTTGTCAGCTCCAGGAACACATCCTCCAGATCCGCCTGCTCCGTCTTCACGTCCGAGATCCGGATGCCTGCGTCATGCACCGCCCCCAGCACCGCCTCGGCGCTCATGCTCCGCGCGTGATAGGTGATCGCCACGCTGCCATCGCCGCGCGTCTCCACCTCCAACCCCTCGCCCTCCGGCAGCCGCTCCACCGGCGCCTCGGGCCGCACGATCATCGTCTTCGCATCGAGCCGCCCCAAGAGCGCCGAGGTCGTGTCCCGCGCCACCAGCTCCCCGTGGTTGATGATCGCGATCTCGTCGCACATCTCCTCCGCCTCCTCGAGGTAATGCGTGGTGAGCACGATGGTCATGCCCTCGTCATTCAACATCCGCACGTTCTCCCAGAGCATCCGCCGCAGCTCGATATCCACCCCCGCCGTGGGTTCATCCAGCACCAGCACATGCGGGTTATGCACCAGCGCCTTCGCCAGCAAGAGCCGCCGCCGCATCCCCCCCGAAAGCGTCCGCGCGTAGGAATGCGCCTTGTCCTCCAGCCCCACCAGCGCCAGAATCTCGTCGCTCCGCCGCTGCGCCTTCGGCACGCCGTAAAGCCCCGCCTGCACCTCCAGCGCCTGCCGCGGCGTGAAGAACGGGTCGAGGTTCAGCTCCTGCGGCATCACCCCGATCGAGGCCCGGCTCTGGCGCGGGTTCACATCCTGGTCGAACCCCCAGATCGCCACCTTCCCCGCGGTCTTGATCACCAGCCCCGCCAGAATGTTGATCAGCGTCGATTTCCCCGCCCCGTTCGGCCCCAGCAACCCGAAGACACAGCCCGCCGGAATGTCGAGGTCGATCCCCTTGAGCGCCTCCTTGCCCGGAGCGCCGCGCCGGCCGCCATAGGTCTTGGTCAGTCCCCGGATTTCCACCGCGTTTCCCGTCATGGCTGCTCTTGCTCCTCTCGCGCCTATCGCCCATAGTCCCGCCTAAGTGAAATCCAGCCGAAAGGAAACGGCCCGATGGTGACAGAGGCCCCGGAAACCCGGATCGTCGACAGCTACCGCATCGCCTGCGACGGCGGCGAAGGCGCGCTTGGCCATCCGCGCGTCTGGCTGATGATCCCGCGCGAAACCGGCTATGTCGAATGCCCCTATTGCGACGCCAAACTGGTCCACAGGGATTTCGAAGGCAAGGTCTGAGCCAAGGCCACCCACCCGTCATCGCTGCCCTGCAGATGAGCCCCGCGCCCCCCGCGCCGGGGCCGGTCTCCTTGCGCGCCACCCCCCTGCCGTTCACCATTCAATCCCGGCCGTTAACCATTTGTTAACCAATTCCGCCGCAAGTGCAAAAAACGCGCCCGCTTCACGCGGCGCACAGGAAGGCCCTGCCTTCCGCGCAATTGACCTCTCCAAAGTTACGCGCGCGGAAAGCAGGGCCGACCGACCTGATGACAGGCCCGTTCCCCGGCGCTAAGCTCCAGCCCAACCCCACACCCGGCAGGCAACCTCGCAAGGCCCAGATGTCAGAACAGAAGCTCACCGGCATGCCGCGCCTCGTGGCCGCCTTCCGCAACTCCATGGCCGGCTTCAGCGATGTCTGGCGCAGCGACGAGGCCTTCCGCATCGAAGCCCTCCTCCTGCTCCCCGCCATCCCCGCCGCCCTCTGGCTCGGCAAGACCCCCTTCCAGTCGGCCCTGCTCATCGCCGCCATGCTGCTGCTGGTGATCGTCGAGGTGCTCAACTCCGCCATTGAAGCCACGATAGATCGCATCGGCCCCGAGCGCCACGAACTCTCCCGCATCGCCAAGGATCTCGGCTCCCTCGCCGTCCTCCTCGCCACCTGCCTCGCCGCCCTCCTCTGGCTCGCCGCCCTGTGGGAAAAGCTCGCCGCCTGACGCCGAGGCGCCCACCCCAAGCTTCTTCTTGGCCCAAATACCTCCGGGGGAGCCGGCCAAAGGCCGGCGGGGGCAGCGCCCCCGAACCACACTCAAACCCCGCCCCTGACAGAACTCGCCACTGGCCCCCGCGCCGCCCCCATGCCATATCTCCCTCGTATCACCGGCAAGACGAGGGAGCGCGCCCATGACATTCGGAAAAGGCTGCCACCTGCACCTGATCGACGGCTCGGCCTTCATCTTCCGCGCCTATCACGCGCTGCCGCCGCTCACCCGCAAATCCGATGGCCTGCCCATCGGCGCGGTCTCGGGCTTCTGCAACATGCTCTACCGCTATGTCTCCGATGATCACGGCCCCGATGCGCCCACCCATGTGGCGGTGATCTTCGACAAGGGTTCGCATACCTTCCGCAACGACCTTTACGATCAATACAAGGCCAATCGCGATGCGATGCCCGAGGATCTGCGCCCGCAGATCCCGCTCACGCGTCAGGCCACCGAGGCCTTCAACATCGCCTGCAAGGAGATGGAGAATTACGAGGCCGACGACATGATCGCCACGCTCGCCTGCCAGGCGCGCGATCTGGGCGGGCGGGTCACCATCATCTCGTCGGACAAGGATCTGATGCAGCTCGTGGGCGACGGGGTCGAGATGCTCGACGCCATGAAGAACCGCCGGATCGGCGTGGAAGGCGTCGAGGAAAAATTCGGCGTGCGCCCCGAGCGCGTGGTCGATGTGCAGGCGCTCGCCGGCGACAGCGTCGACAACATCCCCGGCGCCCCCGGCATCGGCGTGAAGACAGCCGCGCTTCTCATCAACGAATTCGGCTCGCTCGAAGAGCTTCTCGACCGCGCCGGGGAAATCAAGCAGCCCAAGCGCCGCGAGACGCTGATCAATTTCCGCGAGCAGATCGAGCTTTCCAAGAAGCTCGTCCAGCTCGATTGCAACACGCCCCTCGATTTCACCCTCGACGATCTCGAGGTAAAGGATCCCGACCCCGAGGTGCTCATGGGCTTCCTCGCCGAGATGGAGTTCCGCACGCTCACCAAGCGTATCGCCGATGCGCTGGGCGCCGAGCCGCCGGTCATCCCCGAGCCCACCGCCCCCGCCGAGGGCGATGGCCCCGCCGCCCCCGAATGGCCCGCCATCAACCCGGAGGGCTACGAGCGCGTCTCCGACATGGCCGCGCTCGACCAGTGGATCGCCCGGATCAACGCCCGCGGCTACGTCGCGATCGACACCGAGACGACCTCGCTGAACGAGATGCAGGCCGAGCTTGTCGGCATCTGCCTCGCCGTCACGCCCGGCGAGGCCTGCTACATCCCGCTGGCCCACAAGGACGGGTCAGACGATCTCTTCGGCACCGGCAAGCTCGTCACCGGCCAGCTCGACCGCGACGAGGTGCTGGCGAAGCTCAAGCCCCTGCTCGAGAGCGACGCCGTGCTGAAGATCGGCCAGAACATGAAATACGACGCCAAGATCCTCGCCGCCCACGACATCCACGTCGCCCCCATCGACGACACGATGCTGATGTCCTACGCCCTCCATTCCGGCCTCCACAGCCACGGCATGGATACCCTCTCCGAGCGCTACCTCGCCCATGAGCCGATCCCGATCAAGACCCTCCTCGGCACCGGCAAATCCGCCATCACCTTCGATCGCGTCCCCATCGACGAGGCCGTGAAATACGCCGCCGAGGATGCCGACATCACCCTCCGCCTCTGGCACACCTTCAAGCCAAGGCTCCACCGCGAGCGCGTCACCACCGTCTACGAGACCCTCGAGCGCCCGCTCGTCCCCGTCCTCGCGCAAATGGAGCGCCACGGCATCAAGGTCGACCGCGAGACGCTCTCCCGCATGTCCAACGCCTTCGCCCAGAAGATGGCCGCGCTCGAGGCCGAGATCCACGAGCTCGCCGGCGAGAAATTCAACGTGGGCTCCCCCAAGCAGCTGGGCGAGATCCTCTTCGACAAGATGTCCCTCGAGGGCGGCAAGAAGGGCAAGACGGGCGCCTACGCCACCGGCGCCGACGTGCTCGAAGACCTCGCCACCGAGCACGAGCTCCCCGCCCGCGTGCTCGACTGGCGCCAGCTCTCCAAGCTCAAGTCCACCTACACCGATGCCCTGCAGGATCACATCGACCCCGATACAGGCCGCGTCCACACCTCCTACGTGCAAACCGGCGCCTCCACCGGCCGCCTCGCCTCCACCGATCCCAACCTGCAGAACATCCCCGTCCGCACCGAGGAGGGCCGGCGCATCCGCGAGGCCTTCGTCGCCGGGAAGGGCAACCTGCTGCTCTCCCTCGACTACTCCCAGATCGAGCTGCGCATCCTCGCCCATATCGCCGACATCCCCCAGCTCAAGCAGGCCTTCGCCGAGGGCCAAGACATCCACGCCATGACCGCGTCGGAGATGTTCGACGTGCCCTTGGGCGAGATGACCCCCGAGATCCGCCGCCGCGCCAAGGCGATCAATTTCGGCGTCATCTACGGCATTTCCGGCTTCGGCCTCGCCCGCAACCTGCGCATCCCCCGCGCCGATGCGCAGGGCTTCATCGACCGCTATTTCGAGCGCTTCCCCGGCATCCGCACCTACATGGACGATACCGTGGCCTTCGCGAAGGAGCATGGGTTCGTGCAAACCCTCTTCGGCCGCAAGATCCACACGCCCGAGATCTCCGCCAGCGGCCCCCGCGCCGGCTTCGCCCGCCGCGCCGCCATCAACGCGCCGATCCAGGGAACAGCCGCCGACATCATCCGCCGCGCCATGATCCGCATGCCCGCCGCCATCGAGGGGCTCCCCTGCAAGATGCTGCTACAGGTGCATGACGAACTGCTCTTCGAGGTCGAGGAAGGCGCGGCCGAGAGCGTCATAGACGCCGCCCGCGAGGTGATGGAAGCCGCCGCCAAACCCGCCGTGCATATCGACGTGCCGCTGGTCGTGGATGCGGGGCAGGGGAAGAACTGGGCGGAGGCGCATTGAGGGGGAGACCCTTCTTGCAATTGAACTGAGATCTACTCAGAGGATCTATGTCGACAGCTCAACCACACTCAAAATTTAGTTTTTGTGCTCGTACTACCCTAACAATCCAAGTTTCTCTACTGCTTTAGGACCAAGGTACTCAGCTAGCGAGTGATGGCCGGTAAATCTTCGCTCAGGAAGTCTTGCGATTGATTGACCTACGGCAACCTCCCAAGGTTTAGAGGATCCAGTGAGGCCAACTATCAGCATCCTCAAGTCTTTCAACTGAAAGCCCTGTCTATCCCACCCGCTATCGCGAAAATCTGCCATTGCTTCAGCGCGCGGATGTTCAGGATTATCTTCCAACCACTTCTCAAGGATGCCGACGAGTGTTTCCCAGTCAGTCTCAAGCTCGGCGAGCACATCATCTGTTACAATCAGATTTTCAGCATTCCTACAGTACAATCGCATTCTTGTAACAGAGCCAAGGTCTGTAATTTCGTAGGGGTTATCATCTCGATCTCGCAATGAGAATGCTCGAGCAGTATCATAAATCGATTCAATGAGCTCGCGTGCCGACGTTTCGTAACGGTTCATCGATTGGATATCAGAAGCTACACACGGATATAGAGATAGTCTACCGCCGGCACGCCTCACTGCAGCCTGCCAGATGCGTTCATCATCTTCGCCTTCTACTATCAATGGTGGTCTTTCGTTAAACACGTTGGAAAGAGGATGTGCTCCAAACATGGGTAGTATCGACTGCATTGCATCATCGACAGGTCTCAAAACAAGTGCAGTTGGCCCGAAAACCTTCAGCCCAACACGTACATTGCCGGTTATGCGGCAAAGCGCTGAAAGAATTGAAGTGCTGTGCGTCGCGATGGCTACGCGCCCGTTTACTTCTTCTAAGCTATCCGAGAGTAGCTGCATCAGCCTGTACTGAAGATCAGGGTGAAGATGCACGTCTGGCTCGTCTAGAAGTAGCCAGTTCTCCTCGTCTTTATATCTTTCCTGTTTGCACAAATAAGAGAAATAAAGGATCTCTACTGCAAGGCTCACCAGCTCGCTTTCACCACTGCTCAAGTCTTTTGCTTCAACTGGCTGATCTACAGTCCTATGCTTGAACTCGAAGCCTGCAGTTTCAGCCCGAACTAAATGCACTCTGTCTAAGACTTGGTTGATTCGCTGCATTTCTGTCTCGAACGTGAAATCTGTATCACGAACTACACGGTCACTTTCTATTGAACGAAGAACTAGTGTCTCCAAATTGCGAAACTCTGCAACGCTGGATTGCCTAAACTGTTCCCATCTATTTTTCCGTCGATTATTTATCATCCAGTTAGGATTTGATGAGCGATTAGTTTCAATGTTTCCATCGTAAGTTAGTTCGCCGCCACGTTCAGGAGTGATGTAGCGAACACAAGCGTCACCACCTGAAAGTGTTTGATCCATGAGGCGAAGTAACGTGCTTTTTCCCGAGCCATTTTTGCCCAAGATGACATTGATCTTGTCGTAACCGTCTACGGTGTTTCCATTTCCGAGATCAAGCAATTAGATTCCCCTAGTTTGCTGAGAATATAGTGTCAAAGTAGTTCCCGGTCCGGCATTAGTCGCACGCTTCCTAAAAGGAAAACATGTGCCTAGAGTTAATGCTAAAGCATAGTAGTCGAAGACTATTGCCCGCAATAGTTGCCTTCTTTCCGAAGACTTAGATATCCTGTGTTGTTTTGTGGTTTCATCTTTACTCGGCCTGTCATTCTACCCCTAACCGCTTCCCCCTCACCCCCTCTCCTCCACCCGCTTCCGCAACATCTCCACCACCTGCACCTCACCCGCCAGTTTCATATGCGCGTAGGTTCCCAGCAGGCGGTTGACCCGCGCGTGCCAGCCCTGTCCCATCGCCCGGTAGAACTTCGCCACCGAGGCGTCGAGGTAGAGCGTCACCTTCTCCTTCTTCTCCGTCACCGGCACGTCCACCTCCAGCGTGTGCCACGCCTCGGGGATCTCCTCGGCCACGGTGGCGGGGATCCAGCTTTGCTGCTGGAGGTAGATCATGTCCTGCATCAGCCGCTCGCGGGCGGTGAGCTGGGTCTGGGTCGGTCGGGGCTGTCGGGGCCGGGTGGGTTTCGCGGGCATGGGTGTCTCCTTTCTCGCTCTGCCCGCACCCTGCCCCCGCGCCCCTCACCAGACCCTTGGCGCACCGCCCCGCGACGTTACCGACAGGTTACCGACGCGATACCGACAGCCCCTTTCGCCCCCGCCGCCCTATACAAAAACCCGTCCTTCCGGCTAGTCTGGCGGTCAACCCGCAGCCAAGAGGCCCCATGACCCGCGAGACAAAACTCATCCTCTGCCCCGTCAATCTCCGCCACGCCAAGCTCGAACAACGCGCCTATCTGGAGGCCGTCGAGATGGCCCAGAGGCGCGGCGCGAAGCTCATCGTCGCCACCGTCGCGCCCGAGATCGAGCGCAACATGAATATATATGATTCAGATACTTACTGGGGAAACGAGCTGAAGAAATTCGTCCGCGAGAACCCCGCCGAGGGGGTCGAGGTGGAGACGCTCGTGCGCAAGGGCGCCGTGCATCGCCAGATCGTCAAACTCGCCGACGAGCGCAAGGTCGACGTGATCGTGATGGAGGCCGCCAACCCCAAGGTGCAGGATTACCTCCTCGGCACCACCGCCTCCCACGTCGTCACCCACTCCGAATGTTCCGTCTACGTGGTCCGCCACTGATCCTTGCGGTAACCCGTTCGGAACGCTGGATAAATTCCTAGAATTTCTCCACCCACGGCCTCAGCGCCAGCTCGTTCGACCACGCCGACCGCTCCTGCCGGATCAACCCGAGATAAGCCCGCGCGATGGCATCCGGGTCGAGCAGGCTGTCCGGCGCATCCTCCGGCACCGGCCGCGCCGCGCTGCGGATCCCCCCGTCGATATTGACCCACGCCACGTGGATCCCCTCGGGGTGCAACTCCCGCGCCATGCTCTCCGCCAACCCCCGCTGCGCGAACTTGCCCATGGCGAAACTCGCCGATTGCGGAAAGCCCTTCACCCCCGCCGAGGCCCCGGTAAAGAGGATCGTGCCCCGCACACCGCCCTTCGGCTCCGCCGCCAGCATCCGCTTCGCCGCCGCCTGCCCGGTGAGAAACGCGCCGAAAGCGGTGATCTCCACCGCGTTGCGCACCGCCTCGGGCTCCAGCTCGGCAATCGGGCCACGCACCCGGGCGGAGGGGTTGTAGATCACAACTTCCGGCGCCTCCGGCAACCCCGCAAAGAACGCCGCCACCGCATCCGGGTCCGTCGCGTCGAGCGCCTCTGTGCGGGCCTCAGTCTCTTGCGCCAGCGGCTTGAGCTTGGCCGCGTCCCGCGCCGCCAGCACCAGCCCGTAGCCCTTCTTCGCCAGAAGCCGCGCCAGCGAGGCCGACAGCCCCGAGCCCACGCCCACGATCACCGCCAGAGGTTTCGCCATGCCGTTCAAGCTCCTTCCATTTCTTCCGAGCGCAGGATGCGGAAGAACGCACCATCCGACCAGAGGCCAAACCAGCCGTCTTCATGCGCGCCGAGCTCCACCATGCGGTAGAAGCTCTTGCGGTCGATGAGCGCCTCCAGCCCGTCGCGCACCATGACATAGGGCGAGGGCTCGCCGGTTTCGGCATCGCGCTCCACCCGAATCGGGTTGGTCGCGCCGGCCAGCACCTTGTCGCCCACGTTGGTCTCGAAGGCGATCACCTGCGCGCGGCCCTCGCCCTCGGCCTCCACGTCGACGGCCACGAAAGGCGCATCTTCCACGCGCAGCGCCCATTTTTCCACCGGCGTCACGAGATAGTAGCGCTCGCCTTCCTTGCGGAGAATCGATGAAAACAGCGCCACCAGCCCGCGCCGGGTCATCTTGCTGCCTTCGTGATACCATGTGCCATCGCGCGCGATGACAATGTCGATCTCTCCGCTCAGCGGCGGGTGCCAGTCCTGCACGGGTGGCAAGCTCTTGCCCATCGCCTGCCGCGCAGCCTCCGCGAGGCTCTCCGTTGACGGGGTCGTGATCTTTTCAGCGCTCATTGCTTTTTGCCATTTGCTTTTGCCGAGATACACTCTTCCATGAAGACCTAGTATCCTCACGGGAGTTTTGCCATGTCTGTTGCCACGTCCGATGACGCCGACCTGCTGAAAGGCATCGAAGCGCTTGAAGAGAAACTGGCGCAGGCGCGCGCCTCGATCACCCGGCGCTTCATCGGGCAGGAGCGAGTGGTGGATCTCGCCCTCTCGGCGCTGCTCTGCGGTGGCCACGGGCTGCTGATCGGCCTTCCCGGCCTCGGCAAGACCCGGCTGGTCGAGACGCTCTCCACCGTGATGGGCCTCGCCTCCAACCGCATCCAGTTCACGCCCGACCTGATGCCGTCGGACATCCTCGGCTCCGAGGTGCTGGAAACCGGCAAGGACGGCACCCGCGATTTCAAGTTCATCCCCGGCCCGATCTTCTGCCAGCTTCTCATGGCCGACGAGATCAACCGCGCGAGCCCGCGCACCCAGTCGGCGCTGCTGCAGGCCATGCAGGAGCGGCAGGTTACCGTGGCCGGGCAAGACAGGCCGCTGTCGCCGCCTTTCCACGTTCTCGCCACGCAAAACCCCATCGAGCAGGAGGGCACCTACCCGCTGCCCGAAGCCCAGCTCGACCGCTTTCTCGTGCAGATCGACGTAAAATACCCCGACCGTGACACCGAGCGCGACATTCTTCTCGCCACCACCGGCGTGTCGGAAGACAAGGCGCACGAGGTCTTCACCCCCGAAGAGCTGATCGCCGCGCAGACGCTGCTGCGCCGGATGCCCGTGGGCGAGGCGGTGATGGAGAAGATCCTCGATCTGGTCCGCGCCTGCCGCCCCGATGACGCCACCGCGCCCGAGCTGGTGCGCAGCGCCGTCTCCTGGGGCCCAGGCCCACGCGCCGCGCAGGCACTCATGCTCACGGTGCGCGCCCGCGCCATGCTGCAAGGCCGCCTCGCGCCCGATGTGGATGACGTGGCCGCGATGGCGCAGCCGGTGCTCACCCACCGCATGGCGCTCACCTTCGCCGCCCGCGCCAGCGGCCAGTCGCTGGATGCACTGATTTCGCAAACCGTGGCAGACATCACCCGAATCGAGGCCGCCGCTTGAGCATAGCCGCCCCTCTCCGCGCCCGGGCCGAGGCCGAGGCCGCCCGCTTCCCGGCGCTGCTGGCGCGCGCCGAACAGCTGGCGGGCACGGTGCTGCTGGGTGAACACGGCCGCCGCCGCGCCGGGATGGGCGACGATTTCTGGCAATACCGCCCCGTGCAGGCGGGCGACGAGCTGCGCTTCGTCGATTGGCGCCGCTCCGCGCGCTCCGATTCGCAATTCATCCGCCAGCGCGAATGGCAGATCGCGCAGAGCGTGGTGATCTGGGTCGATAACGCCGCCTCCATGCGCTTCGCCTCCGATCAGAAGCTGCCCGAGAAATCCGATCGCGCCCGGCTTCTGGCGCTCGCCGTGGCGATCCTGCTCAACCGGGCGGGCGAGCGCATCGGCCTTGCCGGCATCGGCTTGCCGCCCCGGCGCGGCGAGGCGCAGCTCATGCGGCTCGCAGAAGCGCTCACCCGCGAGAGCGACGAGGATTACGGCCGCCCCGACGCTTCCGGCATGGCCGCCCATGGCCGCGCGCTCTTCATTTCCGATTTCATGGGCGACATCTCCGCCGCCCGCACCGCGCTCACCACCGCCGCCGACCGTGGCGTGCAAGGCGTGCTCTGCCAGGTGCTCGACCCGGCGGAAGAGGCCTTTCCCTATCGCGGCCGGACCATCTTCGAGAGCGTCGGCGGCACGCTCGCGCATGAAACCCTCAAGGCCTCCGAGCTGCGCGACCGCTATCTCGCCCGGCTCGCCGAGCGCAAGGCCGAGCTCCGCACCCTCTGCGCCCGCACCGGCTGGCAGTTCACCACGCACCACACCTCGGCCAGCGCGCAATCTGCGCTGCTCTGGCTCTACACCGCCTTCGATGGAGGGCATGGACGATGATACTGGGGCCCATAGGCTTCACCGCCCCGTGGCTGCTTCTGGCACTGGCCGCGCTGCCGATCCTCTGGATCCTGCTGCGCGCCGTGCCGCCCGCACCCATCCGCCGCCGCTTCCCCGGCGTGGCGCTGCTGCTCGGGCTCTCCGACGACGACACGGTAACGGATCGCACGCCCTGGTGGCTTCTGCTGCTGCGGATGCTGGCGGTCGCGGCAATCATCATCGGCCTCGCCGGCCCCGTGCTCAACCCCGAGCAGGACAGCGCCGAGGCCCGCTCCGGCCCCATCCTCGTGGTGCTCGACGGCTCATGGGCCGCCGCCCGCGACTGGCCCGAGAAGGAAGCGCTGCTCGATACGATGCTGGCCGAGGCGGGCCGCCAGTCGCGCCCCGTGGCGGTGCTGCGCCTCACCGATCCCGAGCCGCCCGTCTTTCAGGCCGCCGAAGCGTGGCGCTCGCGGCTCTCCGGCCTCGCGCCCAGCCCATGGGCCCCCTCGCCGGGCATGCTGGCCGAGGCCGCCGCATCGCTCGACGACACCGAGTTCGAAACCCGCTGGTTCTCCGACGGCCTCGCCCGCGACGGGCGCGAGCGCCTACTCTCCGAGCTTCAGGCGCGCGGCCCCGTCACCGTCTATGAAAGCCCGGTGCCCGTGATCGGCCTGAAGCCTGCCACCATCTCCGAAGGCAACGTGGCACTCACCGCGCTCCGCGCCCGCACCGGCACGCCCCGCGAGATCACCGTCGAGGCGCATGGGCTCGACCCGTCCGGCACCCCGCGCCTGCTGGCCACCCTGCCGCTCACCTTCGAGGCCGACGCGGCAGAGGCCATGGGCGAGCTGGTGCTGCCCGCCGAGCTGCGCGCCCGCCTCACCCGCTTCGAGATCCGCGGGCAGGAGCATGCGGGCGCCGTCACCCTCACCGATGACAGCCTGCGCCGCCGCGAGGTCGCGCTCATCGCGGGCCGCGAAAACCGCGAGGGGCTGGAGCTGCTCTCGCCGCTCCACTACCTTGAACAGGCGCTCGAACCCTCCGCCGACCTGCTCGACGGCGCGCTGCTCGAGATCCTGCCCGCCAACCCCGATGTGATTATCCTCGCCGATGTCGCCACGCTCTCGGGCGCCGAGCAGGCGGGCCTGCTCGAATGGGTCGAGCAAGGCGGGCTGCTGGTGCGCTTCGCCGGTCCGCGCCTTGCCGCAAGCGACGTGTCGCGCTCGGAAGAGGCCCCGCTCATGCCCGTGCGCCTGCGCGCCGGCGGCCGCACCGTGGGCGGCGCGATGAGCTGGGGCGAGCCCAAGTCGCTCGCGCCCTTCCCCGAGGAGAGCCCCTTCTTCGGCCTCGAGTTGCGCGACGATGTCACCGTCTCCGCGCAGGTCATGGCCCAGCCCGACCCCACGCTCGCCGAGCGAGTCGTGGCGCAGCTCACCGATGGCACGCCGCTCGTCACCCGCAAGCGCATCGGCACCGGGCAGGTGGTGCTCTTCCACGTCACCGCCAATGCCGAATGGTCCACCCTCCCGCTTTCCGGCCTCTTCGTGCAGATGCTCGAACGGCTCGCCATCTCCTCGGCCATCGCGCTGCCCGATCTCTCCGAGATGCAGGGCACCACGTGGAAGCCCGCCGAGGTGCTCGACGGCTTCGGCAAGCTCCGCGATGCCGGCACCCTGCCCGGCGTCGATGGCGAGACCCTCATCACCGACAGGCTCGGCCCCGATCTGCTCCCCGGTCTCTACGAAGGCCCCGATCGCCGCCTCGCGCTCAACGTGCTGCGCGACGAAACGGGCCTCACCCCCGCCGCCTGGCCCGCCTCGGTGCCCGTGCTGGGCCTCGAGCGGCCCAACGAGGCCCCGCTCGGCGGCTGGCTGCTGGCGCTGGCAATGGTGCTGCTCACCGCCGATATCCTCGCTTCGCTCGCCCTCTCCGGCCGCCTCCTTCCCGCCCGCGCCACCATGGCGATCATGGCCGCGCTCCTGCTGCAGATGCCGGGCGAGGCGCGCGCGCAGGAAACGCAGGAGAGCATCGACAAGGCTCTGCGCGCCGCCTCCGAAGTGGCGCTCGCCTATGTCATCACCGGCGACCGCCAGCTCGACCAGACCTCCAATGCCGGGCTGCGCGGCCTTGGCGAAACGCTCTTCTTCCGCACCTCCGTCGAACCCGCCGAGCCCATCGGCGTGAACCTCGAGGAGGATGAGCTCGCCGTCTACCCGATGCTCTACTGGCCCATCACCCCCGATCAGCCCCTGCCCACCGCCGAGGCCTATGCCAAGCTCAACGACTACCTGCGCACCGGCGGGATGATCCTCTTCGACACGCGCGACGCCAATGTCTCGGGCTTCGGCGCCTCCTCGCCCAACGGGCAGAAGCTGCAGCGCATCGCGGCCCCGCTGGATATCCCGCCGCTCGAGCCGATCCCGGAGGATCACGTGCTCACCCGCACCTTCTACCTCCTGCAGGATTTCCCCGGCCGCTTCATGGGCCGCGGCGTCTGGGTCGAGGCCGCGCCCGCCGATGCCGAGCAGGTCGAGGGCATGCCCTTCCGCAACCTCAACGACAACGTCACACCGGTGGTCATCGGCGGCAACGACTGGGCGGCGGCCTGGGCGATGGATGAGCGCGGCAACCCGCTCTACCCGGTGGGCCGCGGCTTCTCCGGCGAACGCCAGCGCGAACTGGCCTACCGCTTCGGAGTGAACCTCGTGATGCATGTGCTGACCGGCAACTACAAATCCGATCAGGTCCACGTCCCGGCCCTGCTCGACAGGCTCGGCCAATGACCGGCTCGCTCATCTTCGACCCGC
The DNA here is from genome assembly GCA_040222155.1 of Roseovarius sp. GTDB lineage: Bacteria > Pseudomonadota > Alphaproteobacteria > Rhodobacterales > Rhodobacteraceae > Roseovarius. The sequence continues at coordinate 24,592 of JAVKDQ010000160.1, read as the reverse complement.
TTTTGCCGTGGTGGCTCATCGCGGTGCTGGGCGGCGTGGCGTTGGCCGGCGTGGCGCTCGCGCTCTGGCGCGGCCTCTCCGGCTGGGCACTCCGCGCGCTCGCCGCCGCGGTGATCGCCGCCGCCCTCTCCGGCCCCGCCTTCCAGCAGGAAGAACGCGAGCCGCTCACCGACATCGTGCTGATGGTCGAAGACCGCACCGCCAGCCAGCGCCTTGCCGAGCGCGCAGAGGCCACCGCCGAGGCCGCCGAGGAGCTGGCCCGCCGTATCACGGCCCGCGAGAATACCGAGCTGCGCCGCATCACCCTGCCCGACGGCCCCGAGAATACCGGCACCCGCCTGATGACCGCGCTCTCCGAGGCCCTGGCGGAAGAGCCCTCGGCCCGCATCGCCGGGGCCATCCTGCTCTCCGATGGCCGCCTCCACGACATCGACCGCGCCCCCGACCTGCCCGCGCCGCTCCACCTGCTCCACACCGGCCGCGACACCGACTGGGACCGCAAGCTGGTGGTCGCCAACGCCCCCGCCTTCGGCATCCTCGGCGAAGAGATCAGCATGACCCTGCGCATCACCGACGAAGGCGCCGCCCCCGAGGGCGTCACCACCGTGCCGGTCGATGTCTCGGTCGATGGCGATGCCCCCCAGCGCTTCCAGGTGCCGCTCGGGCAGGAGATCGAGCTGCCCCTCACCCTGCCCCATGGCGGGCGCAACGTGCTGCAATTCTCCACCCCCGAGGCGCCCGGCGAGCTGACCGATCGCAACAACTCCGCGCTGGTGCAGATCAACGGCGTGCGCGACCGCCTCTCGGTGCTGCTGGTCTCCGGCGAGCCCCATCCCGGCGGGCGCACATGGCGCAACCTGCTCAAATCCGACAGCTCGGTCGATCTCGTCCATTTCACCATCCTCCGCCCCCCCGAGAAGCAGGATGGCGTGCCGGTCCGCGAGCTGTCGCTCATCGCCTTCCCCACCCGCGAGCTCTTCCTCGAGAAGATCGACGATTTCGACCTCATCATCTTCGACCGCTACAAGCGCCGCGGCATCCTGCCCTCGATCTACCTCGACAACGTCCGCCAATATGTCGAGAAGGGCGGCGCCGTGCTGATCGCCGCCGGCCCCGATTTCGCCAGCGCCGAAAGCCTCTACCGCACACCCTTGGAAGCCATCGTGCCCGCCCGCCCCACGGCCCGGGTGATCGAGCGGCGCTACCGCCCCGAGGTCACAGACCTGGGCGAGCGCCACCCCGTCACCGCCGGGCTCGAACCCGACCCAGAGCAGGAAGAGGGCTGGGGCCGCTGGCTGCGCCAGATCGAGCTGACCGACCCCACCGGAGACGTGGTGATGACCGGCGCCGAGGGCAGCCCGCTGCTCATCCTCGACCGTGTCGGCGAGGGCCGCGTGGCGCTACTCGGCTCCGATCACGCCTGGCTCTGGAACCGCGGCTACGAGGGCGGCGGCCCGCAGCTCGAGCTTCTGCGCCGCCTCGCGCACTGGATGATGAAGGAGCCCGAGCTCGAGGAAGAGGCGCTCTGGGCCGAAGCCACCGGCCAGCAGATGCGCATCATCCGCCGCTCGCTGTCGGAAACCGTCGGCCCTGTCACCGTCGAAACCCCCTCCGGCGAGGTGCTCGAGATGGAGCTCGAAGAGGTCTCCCCCGGCCGCTTCGAGCGTCTCTTCGACGGGCCGGAAATCGGCCTCTACCGGCTGGAAAACGGCGAGCACAGCGCGGTGATCGGCCTCGGCCCCGCATCGCCAGTGGAATTCGAGCAAACCATCGCCTCCGCCGAGCCGCTCATGCCCCTGATCGAAGCCACCGGCGGCGGCGCGCTCGCCCTCGCCGATGGCCTGCCCCGCCTGCGCGACGTGCGCCCCGGCCGCCCCGCCGCGGGCCGCGGCTGGATCGGCCTCACCCCGCGCGGCGCCTACGAAACCCGCTCTGTCCGGCAGATGCCGCTCCTGCCCGCATGGCTCGTGCTGGCGCTGGCCTCCGCGCTCATCGTCGCAGGCTGGCTCCGGGAAGGCCGCCGCTAACCCTCGGCACACCATCCTCCTGCTTCTTCTGGCCGCAAATATCCCGGGGGTGTCGACCGAAGGGAGACGGGGGCAGCGCCCCCTCCTTACGGTCGTGTCAGGCTCAGGGCTCGAGCGTCACCCGCATCGTCTCTTCCGCCCAACCATGCATCGAACAGCGCGCTTTCACGAAAACCTCGCGCGTCCCGTCCGGCAGCACGATCCCTGAAAGCGACCGGGTGAAGGGCTGCTCCTCCACATGCGGATGCATCAGCACCCGTTCGCCCAGCAGGTTGCCTTCGGCATCCATCACCCGCCACGCATCGGCGAAATGGTCCCAGCCGGTATCGGGATGTTCAAGGGTCACATGGATGTTCCAGACCATGCCCACCTTCTCCACGTCGACGCCCACGATCTTCGGCGCCTCCGCGAAAGCGGGCAGGGCGGAGACGCAAAGCGCGAGTGCGGGGAGGAGATGCTTCATGGGGAGGATTTTAGTCAGGAATCATGTGTCAGACAGTCACGTTGTTGTGTGCATGGGGCGCGACCTTGTGGCAAGGTGAGAAGGCTTGCCAGAGAGGCGTATTGGTTATATTACCTTACCAATTCAGGAGATCGCCATGCAGATGCCAGAGCCGAACCCCGAAATCCTCGCCCGCAAGGCGGAGCTTGTGGCGCGCCTCGCCAAGGCGCTGCCCGCCGACGCGGTGATCTCCGACCCGATGGAGACGCGCGCCTATGAATGCGACGCGCTCACCGCCTACAAATGCCCGCCCCTCGCCGTGGTGCTGCCCGCGAGCACCGAGGAAGTCGCCGCCGCTCTCCGCATCTGCCACGAGCTGGGCGTGCCGGTGGTGCCTCGCGGCTCGGGCACCTCGCTCGCCGGCGGCGCCCTGCCCACCGCCGACAGCGTGATCCTCGGCGTGGCCCGCCTCAACGACGTGCTGGAGACGGATTACGAAAACCGTTTCATCCGCGTGCAATCGGGCCGCACCAACCTCTCCGTCACCGGCGCGGTGGAGGAGGAGGGCTTCTTCTACGCCCCCGACCCTTCGAGCCAGCTCGCCTGCGCCATCGCCGGCAACATCGCGATGAACTCGGGCGGCGCCCATTGCCTCAAATACGGCGTCACCACCAACAACCTGCTGGGCGTGACGATGGTGCAGATGGACGGCACGGTGGTGGAGTTGGGCGGCGCGCATCTCGACGCGGCGGGATATGACCTTCTGGGCGTGATCTGCGGCTCCGAAGGCCAGCTTGGCGTCGTCACCGAGGCCACGCTCCGCATCCTCCACAAGCCCGAGGGCGCGCGGCCCGTGCTGATCGGCTTCGATTCGAACGAGGTGGCGGGCGCCTGCGTCTCGGACATCATCAAGGCCGGCGTCCTGCCCGTGGCCATCGAGTTCATGGACAGGCCCTGCATCAGCGCCACCGAGGATTTCGCGCAGGCCGGCTACCCCGATTGCGAAGCGCTGCTGATCGTCGAGGTGGAAGGCTCCGAGGCCGAGATCGACGAGCAACTGAAGACGATCATGGAGATCGCCCGCTCGCACAACCCGGTGGAGCTGCGCGAAAGCAAATCGGCGGAGGAAAGCGCCCGCATCTGGCTGGGGCGCAAATCCGCCTTCGGGGCGATGGGCAACATCAACGATTACATGTGCCTCGACGGCACGATCCCCGTGAACGAGCTGCCCTACGTGCTGAAGCGCATCGGCGAGATGTCGAAGGAGTTCGGCCTCGACGTGGCCAATGTCTTCCACGCGGGCGATGGCAACATGCACCCGCTCATCCTCTTCGACGCCAACAAGGAGGGCGATCTCGAAACCTGCGAGGCCTTCGGCGCTGAGATCCTCAAGCTCTGCGTCGAGGTCGGCGGCTGCCTCACCGGCGAGCATGGCGTGGGCATCGAGAAGCGCGACCTGATGAGCCATCAATACGGGCCGGAAGATCTGCGCCTGCAGATGGCCGTGAAGGATGTGTTCGACCCGAAATGGCTGCTCAACCCCGCCAAGGTGTTTCCGCTCGACGCGAGCGGCGCGCACCGGATGGCGGCGGAGTAAAGCGGGGGCCAGCCCGCCGCCATTGGGCTCGAACCAATGGCGCACCAATGGCAGCCCCCCGGAGTATTTCTGGAAAGATGAAAGACATGAGACCCCAGAGCGAGGCCGAACTGGCCGAAATGGTGAAAGGCGCACGCGAGCCGTTGCGTATCTTCGGCGGCGGCACGCGGCCCATCGGCGTGCCGGTGAATGGCGCGCCGCTCTCGGTGGCGGGGCTTTCGGGCGTCGAGCTCTACGAGCCGGGCGCGCTCACGCTGGTGGTGCGCGCGGGCACGCCGGTGGCCGAGGTCGAGCGGGTGCTCGCCGCCGAGGGCCAGCGGCTGGCCTTCGAGCCGATGGATCATCGCGGGCTGCTGGGCACCTCCGGCGAGCCGACGATCGGCGGTGTCTTCGCCGCCAATGTCTCCGGCCCCCGGCGCATTCAGTGTGGGGCGGCGCGCGATTTCCTGCTTGGGGTGCGCTTCGTAGACGGGCGCGGCGAGGTGATCCGCAATGGCGGGCGGGTGATGAAGAACGTCACCGGCTACGATCTCGTCAAGCTCATGGCCGGCAGCTACGGCACGCTGGGCGTGCTCACCGAGGTGGCGCTGAAAGTGCTCCCCGGCAGCCAGATCACCGGCACGCTTCTCTGCGAGGGCCTCTCGGATGCGCAAGCCGTGGCCGCGCTCTCCCGTGCCCTCGGCTCGCCCTTCGAGGTGACCGGCGCCGCCCATCTGCAGCAAGGCCCGAACGGCGTGCCGCTGACCCTGCTGCGCATCGAGGGCAGCGAGGCCTCGGTGACTTACCGCGCGGGCGAGCTGCAGAAGGCCCTCTCGGGCTCCGGCAGCTTCACCCTCGAGATGGGGCCCGAGAAGACCGCCGCGCTCTGGCGCGCGATCCGCGATGTCGAGGCGTTCCACGGGCGCAAGGGCGATGTGTGGCGGCTCTCCGTCAAGCCTTCGGATGCCCCCACGCTCGCCGCCCGCGTCGATGGCTCGGAAGCGGTGTACGACTGGGGCGGCGGGCTTCTGTGGCTCCTCGTGCCCGAGGGCACGGGCGCCGAGCCCTTGCGGCAGGGGGTTGCCGAGACAGGCGGCCATGCCACGCTCATTCGCGGCAACCGCGCGGGCGGGCATGTCTTCCAGCCGCTGCCCGCGCCGGTGGAGGCGCTGCAGGCCGGACTGCGCCAGAGGTTCGACCCCAAGGGCCTGCTCAACCCCGGCCTCATGGGCCAAACGGCGGAGGCCGTCTGATGCGCACCGAGTTCACCGAAGCCCAGCTGCAAGACCCCGGCACCGCGCGCGCCAACGAGATCCTGCGCGCCTGCGTCCATTGCGGCTTCTGCACCGCCACCTGCCCCACCTACCAGGTGCTGGGCGACGAGCTCGACAGCCCGCGCGGGCGCATCTACCTCATCAAGGACATGCTCGAGAACGAGCGCCAGCCGGACGAGAAGACGGTCAAGCATATCGACCGCTGCCTGAGCTGCCTCGCCTGCATGACAACCTGCCCCTCCGGCGTGCATTACATGCATCTGGTGGATCACGCGCGGGAGTATATCGAGGAGCGCTACCAGCGCCCGCCCTTCGAGCGCTTCCTGCGCTGGGTTCTGGCGCGCATCCTGCCCTATCCGGGCCGCTTCCGGCTGGCGCTCCTCGGCGCCAAGATCGGCCGCCCCTTCGCGCGCCTCATGCCCGATCCGCGCCTGAAGGCCATGCTCGAGATGGCGCCCAAGCGCATCCCGCCGGTGAGCCGCAACGACGACCCGCAAAGCTTCGCACCCAAGGGCGAGAGGAAGATGCGCGTCGCGCTGATGACCGGCTGCGCCCAGCGCGCGCTCAACACCGACATCAACGATGCCACCATCCGCCTACTCACCCGGCTCGGTTGCGAAGTGGTGGTGGCGAAGGGCGCGGGCTGCTGCGGCGCGCTCACCCATCACATGGGCAAGACGGGCGAAAGCCACGCGACAGCGGCCAGGAACATCCGCGCATGGGTCGCCGAGATGGAGGGCGAGGGGCTCGACGCGGTGGTCATCAACACCTCGGGCTGCGGCACGACGGTGAAGGATTACGGCCACATGTTCCGCAACGAGCCGCTGGCCGAGGAGGCCGCGCGCGTCTCCGCCATCGCGCTGGATGTCTCGGAGCTTCTGATGAAGCTCGACCTGCCCGAAGGTGAGGCCAAGCCCGAGAAGGTGGCCTATCACGCCGCCTGTTCGCTCCAGCACGGCCAAAAGATCAAGACCCACCCCAAGACGCTGCTGAAGCGCGCGGGCTTCGAGGTGGTGGAGCCCGCCGACAGCCATCTCTGCTGCGGCAGCGCGGGCACCTACAACCTGATGCAGCCGGAGATTTCCGGCCAGCTCAAGGCGCGCAAGGTGCGGACGCTGGAAGCCAAGGGCCCCGATATCATCGCCGCCGGCAATATCGGCTGCATGATGCAGATCGGCTCCGGCACGCAAGTGCCCGTGGTGCACACGGTGGAACTGCTCGACTGGGCCACCGGCGGGCCGAAGCCGAGGGCGCTTGGGTAGCGGGAGGTTCATCATCTCCGTGAGGAGCCGCGCGATCGCTGGGCCGCGGCGCGGCGATCCAACGGTCGTTCAGCAGAGCTTTATGTCAGCCAAGAACGCATAAGATCAGAGCGGCGCGCCAACATCACCCAATCGCCGGGCCGAAGGGGCGGCCCAGCGATCACGCGGCGGGGCTGACGCCCCTTGATTCCGCGCGTGGCACTTCGCAGGCAAAAGGCCGCTCCAGCCCCCTGCGCATCGCGCTCCCACCTCCCCGCAATCCTCACACCGGCGCCCCAATTCAGCCCAAAACCCGCGCTACCTCTTCCGAAACACCCATCGGAGAGACAATGCGCACGCTTCTCGCAGCCCTGATCGCAAGCCTTTGCACCGCTCTCGCGGCCCATGCCGAATCCGCGCTCAAGCGGCTCGATACCGGCGATGACGGGCGCGGGTGGGAGGCCGTGGGCCGGCTCGATCTCGACGGGCGCGGCTTCTGCACCGGCGCGCTCATCGCCCCTGATCTCGTGCTCACCGCCGCGCATTGCCTCTTCGACAGGCAGACGGGCCAGCGCATCGACCATGCGCGCATCGAGTTCCTCGCCGGCTGGCGCAATGGCCGGGCCTCGGCCTATCGCTCGGTGCGCCGCGCCGTCACCCATCCCGATTACGTCTACGAGGCCGCCGTTTCCGCCGAGCGCGTGCGCAACGACGTGGCGCTCCTCGAGCTGCATCACCCGATTCAGAACACGCAGGTCATCCCCTTCCGCACCGATGACCGCCCCCGCAAGGGCCAGGAAATCGGCGTCGTCTCCTATGCCCAGGGCCGGCTCGAAGCCCCCTCCCTGCAGGAGGTCTGCGATGTGATGGCCCGCCAGCAGGGCGTGCTCGTGATGTCCTGCGATGTCGATTTCGGCTCCTCCGGCGCGCCGATCTTCTCCTTCGACAGCGGCGAGCCCCGCGTGGTTTCCGTTGTCTCGGCAATGGCCGAGGTGGAGGGGCGCAAGGTGTCGCTCGGCACCGAGCTGCTCGAACCGCTCGCGCGCCTCATGGGCGCGCTCGACGCGGGCGAGGGTGTGTTCCAGGGCGAGGCTCCGCGCATGTCGATCGTGGGCCAGCGCCGCGACACGGGCGCGAAATTCGCCAAGCCAGGCGGGTCTTGAAACCGCGCTGAACCCTCCCCAAATCTGCTCCAGCGGCGCCGCCTTGCGGGCCGCCTCTCCCTGCCTGTCCCCCGCGGAAGGCACTCACATAGTGGTATCGCTCAAAGGAGGATGAACCATGCGTAACTTCGATCTTGCACCGCTTTACCGTGCAACCGTCGGCTTCGACCAGATCGCAGACATGATGGACCGTGTCCTGTCTGCCGACATGAACCAGCCGACCTACCCGCCCTACAACATCGAGAAAACGGCCGATGATGCCTATCGCATCTCCATCGCCGTGGCCGGCTTTTCCGCCGATGACCTCTCCGTCGAGGTCCGCGAAGGCGCGCTGATCGTTTCCGCCCGCAAGGCCGAGGAAACCGGCAGCCGCACCTTCCTGCATCGCGGCATCGCCACCCGCGCCTTCGAGCGCAAGTTCCAGCTGGCCGACCATGTGAAGGTCACCGCGGCCTCCCACGCCGATGGCATGCTGCATATCGACCTCGTGCGCGAAGTGCCCGAGGCGCTGAAACCGCGCCAGATCGAGATCGCCCGCGGCAACACCTCCCACAAGGACGTGGTGGATGCCGAAACGGTGAACTGAACAACCGTGACTTGAGACAGATGCCCCGGGGTGCGCCACGCGCGCGTGCCCCGGTTTTTCATTGCGCAAAGCCGCGCCCGCCGCGCGCCCCGCTATTCCGCAGCCGCCCTTGCCGGCCCCCGCGTGCTGCGGCTCATGAGCGCGATCGCGCCCACCACCAGCACGCATCCCAGCATCTGCGACGGCCCGATGGGCTCTCCGAAGGCCACGAGCCCCACCACGAACATCGTCGGCAACTCCACGCTGCCCAGCACCGAGGCGCGCGCCGCGCCCACCACCGGCGTCGAGACCACGTAAATCAGCTGCGGCACCAGCGCAGTGCCCAGCCCGATCCCCGCGACCAGCACCCATTGCGCCGCATCCCCCGGCAGCACCTCCTGCGGCGCCGAGGTCAGCATGAGCGGCAGCAGCCCGAGGATGCCGCCCACCGAGGCCGAGGCGATCCGCGCCAGCGGCGAGATCACGGTGAGCTTGTAGACCAGCACGCAAATCGCGAAGCCGAAGCCGAAGGGCGCGGCGAGCGACAGCACCAGCAGCGGCAGCTGCTCCGGGCTCACCGCCGCGGGCGAACTCGCCACCGCCGCCGCCAGCACGATGAGCAGCGCCGAGACGATCCCGCGCTTGCCCGGCCTGTCCTTGAAGAGCAGCCACGCCACCAGCAGGGTGAAGACCGGGTAGGTCATGTAGAGCACGCCCACGGTCGAGACCGGCGCGCCATTGAGCGCGATCACGTAGCCCATCCAGCCCAGCCCCATCAGCAGGCCCGAGAAGGCCCCCATCAGCAATTCGGGCCACCGCGCCCGCTCCCACCAGAGAAAGGGCAGCAGGAAGACAGCCGCGAGGATGTAGCGGTAGAAGGCGATGGCATGCGGCGCGAGCCCGCCCTCCGTGAGGCCACGAGAGAAATAGGGCACCAGCCCGAAGAGGATCGAGGCCAAAAGCACCCCCAGCGCGGCGAGCGCCATGGAAAACGGCGGTGCAGCCGGGGAGGTGTCGGGATGGGCCATGAGGCTCCGTTACCAGCGCGAGGGTGGCGGGGCAATGGCCATGCCCCGCCGAGGCGGCATGCTTGCCTCAGCCGCGCCGCGCCAGCAGCAGCACCGCACCATCCGCGCCGATGAGCTCAAGCGCGCCCGTCTCGTCGATGTCGAACCGCGCCACGCGTCCCAGCGCGTCGAGCACCCGCTGCTCCTGCGCCATCAGCGCCTCGGCGCAGGCCATCATCGTCACGCCCATCTGGCCCATCTCCAGCCCTTCGCCCGTCAGCGTGTAGCCGCCCATGAACCGGTTGCACCCGGTGCCGCCATAAACGCGACCCGCGCCATCGAAGCCGATGGTGATGTTCGAGCCATCGACGATCCCGCCGCCGGCAACATCCTCCACCTGCCATTCCGCACCCGAAAGCAGGCTTTCGGGGTCGCCGCCGCAGCCCACCAGCACCCGCTCGCCCATCTCCAGAAGCGCCGCATGCGGGTAGGGCATGCCGGTCGCGCTGTCGTGGCAGAGCCGCTCCTCGAGCTTCAGCACAGCCTCCGCCGCGGGGATGTCGAACACGTAGGCCCCCGGCATCACCTGCACCTCGGGGCGCGGCGCGCGATGAGTGATCTCGCCATAATCCGCCACCAGCTCGATCTCTTCCTCGCCGATGGTCACATGCCAGCCGGGCTCGTTGCCCCGCGCGGTGTAGCGCTCCACCTCGCCCGCCACCTTGCAGAGCGGCAGCTCCGCGCCGTCGAGCGTCACGCTGGCCTCGTCGCCCTTCGACCAGAACTCCACGCCATCGCCCACGTAGCGCGCGCCAGAGGCCGCCTTGGCCTCGCTCAGTGCATAGTCGCGCCCGTCCACCCGCAGCGTCGGCGTGTCATCCGCCATGCCGAAGACAATCGAGGTGCCGCCGCAATCATATTGCGAGACGAAGGCCAGCGGCACGTATTGCGTGAGCTTCAGCTCACCGAGCTCTACCGCGCCCTCCGCCGGCACGGCCACATCCTCCACCAGCCACCACGGCGCCCCCTCCACGCGGATGAGCGCCGAAAGCTGGCCGGAAAGGCCCTCCACAATGCTGAGTTCAAAAGGCAGCGGCACCTGCGCGCCGCCGGTGGCAAAGCGCGTCTCGCCAAGGATCGCGCCAAACGCGCCCTCCACCTGCACGGCCACTTCCGCATCCTCGGGCAACGCGATCCTCGGCAGGTAAATCAGCGACCCCGAAACCGGCCGCTCGGCCTCTTGCGCATGGGCGGGCATGATCAGCCCCAGCGCCAACAGAAAAACAAGAACATATCGCCCCATCGAATATCTCCCATTCGGCTCAAATCGGTCATTGCAACCCTAGGCCGTAAACATGACGGGAAGAAGGCTGCCCCGGCGGCATGGGCAAGATGCCGCTCCGCCGGGGTGCCCCCGCCTGCTCGACGGCCCTGCTCACTTACCGGTCGAGGCTCTCTGCGAGCCGCATCAGCCGCACCGCTTCCGCGCGGTAGCCATAAGGGTCATCCCCCTTCGCGCCGTTGGCCAGTGCGATGGCCTCCGCATAGCCCCAGTCGCCCAGGAAGGGGCTATCGGTCAGCAACTGCCCGAACCCGGCAATCGCCATCGCGAAGCGCATGTCGGCGCTCACCTCCCCGCCCTCGGTGATGGGCAGCTCGATCAGCTGGCTTTCGCTCTCGCCCGGCGCCTTGTAGCGCAGCTTGAAATAGCCCAGCTCCTCGCTCACCTCGCCCGAGGCGCCCTCATCCGCCGCCGCCTCGCCATAGCGCAGCGGGTCGGCCATCTGCGCGGGCGAGCCCACCGGCGTGATCTCGTAGATCGCCGTCACCGAATGGCCTGCGCCGATATCGCCCGCATCCACCTTGTCATTGTTGAAATCCTCGCGGTTCAGCGCGCGGGTTTCGTAGCCGATGAGCCGGTATTCCACGATCCGCTCGGGGTTGAACTCCACCTGTATCTTCACATCGTTCGCGATGGGAAAGAGCGCGCCGGTGAACTGGTCCACCAGCACCTTCTGCGCCTCCGCCAGCGTGTCGATGTAAGAGGCCTGCCCGTTGCCGTTCTGCGCCAGCGCCTGCATCGTCGCATCGTCGAGGTTGCCCCGCCCGAAGCCCATCACCGAAAGATAGGTGCCGCTCTCGCGCTTCTTGGCGATGTAGCTCTCCAGCGCCTCCGGGTCGCTCAGGCCGACGTTGAAATCGCCATCCGTGGCGAGGATCACGCGGGTCACCTCCCCCTCGGCGGCCATGCCTTCCGCCACCGAATAGGCCTGCTGCAGCCCCTCCTGCCCGGCGGTCGAGCCACCGGCGGCAAGGTTCTCCAGCGCCGCGAGAATGGCCTCGCGGTCGGTGCCCGGCGTGGCCTCCAGCACCTGCCCGGCGCTGCCCGCATAGGTCACGATCGCCACCTCGTCGGCCTCGGTGAGCTGCGGCAGCATCAGCGCGAAGGATTGCTTCAAGAGTTCCAGCTTGTCAGGCGCATGCATCGAGCCCGAAGTGTCGATCAGGAAGACGAGGTTGAGCGGCGGGCGCTCTGCAATCGCCGGCTGCTCGCCCTGGATGGCGATATGCAGAAGCTGCGTGTCGGGGTTCCACGGCGTGTCGGTCACCGTCACCGTAGGCTTGAAGGGCGCCTCGCCCGCCTCCGGCGCAGGGTAGTCATAGGGGAAATAGTTCACCATCTCCTCGATCCGCACCGCCCCCTCGGGCGGCATCTGCCCGTTGGTGAGCGAAGAGCGCACCACCGCGTAAGAGGCCGTGTCCACGTCGATCGAGAAGGTCGAAACCGGCTCTTCCGCCACGATCTTCAGCGGGTTCTGGTCGGCATCCGGGTAGGCCTCGGTGCTGCTCTCGGCGGGCATTATCACCATCTCGCCATCCACCGGCGCCACGCGCTTGAGCGCGCCCACCGCATATCTCTCCGGCGCGCGCGCCATCGGCGCGGCCTCCAGCATCGGCATCGGCGCGGGCTCCGGCATGATGCCTGCCGCATCGTCGGCCATCATCCGTTCCTCGCTTTGCAGCGCGGTCGTCGCGGCATCGGCTTCGGCCCGCTCGCGCACCGCCTGCCCGCTTGCGGGCTCCGCCTCGCGAACCGCCGGGGCACGGCTGAACATGTCGGGGCCCTGCTGCCACTCGGGCACCACCACCACGAGGCCAAGGGCCACCAGCGCCGTGCTCGCCGTCAGCGCGCCACGGATAGGAAACTGCGTAGAAAATGTCGTCAGCATCTGTCTCACTCCTCTGAGAATCCCCCGTTTCTCGGGGTGATCAGAGGTAAGACGCGCGCCCTCCCGGCTTTCTTGGAGCGCCGCGAAATTTTTTCGCGCAAGGGCGATGTCGGCCGCCTTTCTCGAGGCGTCCGGCGCGGGCGTCGCCGCCTTCATCGCGGCCTTCAGATCGTCGAGATCGTCCAGATCGTCGCTCATGAGACATCCTCTTTCTCGCGCAGCGCGCGCAGGTGTTTCTTCGCCTCCGAGATGCGCCAGCTCACCGTGCCCGGCGCGATGCCCAGCACCTCCGCCGCCTCCTCGTGGGTGGCCTCGTCGAGCACCAGCGCCAGCGTGTCGCGCAGCTCTTCGGGCAGGGCGCGCATGGCTTCCGTCAGCCAGTCCACCGCCTCCGCCTGCTCTGCCTCGGCTGCGCGGCGGCCCAGCTCCCAGTCGCCCCAGCCCGTCGCATGGCGCGCATGGGTCGCGGCGCGGCGGCGGCGGTCATGCGCGGCATTGACGACCACCCGCCAGAGCCACGTGGCAAACCGCGCCTCGCCCCGGAACCCCTCGAGCTTCGCCGGCAGCGCCGCACAGACATCCTGCGTGAGATCCTCCGCCTCGGCGCGCGCCCCCGTCAGCCGGAAAGCCAGCCGGAAGACGCCATCGTAATGCCGCTCGACAAGCGTGCCGAACGCCTCCGCGTCCCCCTCCGCCGCCGCGGCGGCAAGGCTCTCATCGCTGCTTTTCATGCGCATCACGGTTATAGGACGCCGCCCGGCCGTCAATCCTTGGAAAAAATTTGCCGAGCATGAGCACCCCGGCGCGGAATCAAGGCCCGCAGGGCCGCCGCGCCCACGACCGGCCGCCCCCACCGCACGTCGATACGTTGTAAACACTGCTTAGCTCGGGCTTAGTGCGGGAACTCAAGCATAAAGCGCTGCCGAACACCCGTCGGATCGACGCACCGCGGCCCGTCAATGCCGCGGCTCAGCACCCAAGCGCCAACCCTACCGCTTCCCGTAATACAGCCCCACCACGTGCTCCGCCTCGGCGAAGAACAGCCAGCGCGAGGCCGCAACCCCCGCCAGATGGCTCACCACCGCCACCGCCGCCAGCACATGCGCGAAGGGCATCACGATCAGGCAGAAGGGCAGCACATAGCCCAGCAGCATCGCCATCGAGCGCAGCTTCGTCGCGTGCTTGCGCCCCACCTGGAAGGCGAACTCCCGCAGGAGATAGTTGGTGCCCGTATGCGGCGGCTCGAAGGCCCGCACCGCACCGCGCCCGCCCAGCCCCGTGGCGGTGCCAAGCGTCGTACCGCTCTTGGCAAAAGCGCCATCCCCCCGGATCCACCACGCCACCTGCAGCGCCGCCGCCAGCGGAAAGAGCAGCATCGCCGCCTTGATCTCCCCGGCCAGCAGCGCCCCGCCCGCCACCGAGATCGCCAGAAAGAGCGCGGGCGTCAGCATCGTCTGCCAGCGCGGCACCGTGGCCAGCTGCGCATAGATCATCGCGGTGCAAAACACCGTGCCCAGCGAGAGCACCGCGCCCAGAAGCCCGATCAGCCGCCAGTGTTCCCCCCAGAAGACAGCCCCCGCGCCATAGAGCGCCATCATCAGAAGCGCCGCCACCGAGGCCACCCCCTCCCGGCTCAGCCAAGACGAGCGCCACTGGCTGAAGGCCTTCATCGCCCGCTCCGGGTGGCCCAGATGGAAAGTGGAGGCCAGCAAGCCCCCCACCGCCAGCGCATAGCCGATGGCGAAGAAGGCGAAGGCCACCCAGCCCGTCACCGCCGGAAACCCGAGGCCCAGCCATGCCAGAAGCCCAAAGCCCAGCCCCGAGAAGGTGGTGAAGAGAATGACCGAAGGCGCCGGATGCATCAGAACTTCTCCAGCACGCGGTCGAGCCAGCCGATGAAGCCCTTGGCCTCGTCGGCGACCGGCTGCAGATAGGGCGCGAGCACATCCACCATCTCTTCCATCCCGTCCTTCTCGCGCGGCGGCAGGTACTTGTTCACCGGCTTGGTGCCCTGCTCGGGCATCAGGTCCATCCCCCCGCGCGCGGCCACCAGCTTCGAGACATCGCTCTCCGCGTCGCCCAGATCGCCGAAATGCCGCGCCCCCGCCGGGCAGGTGCGCACGCAGGCCGGGGTGCGGTCCACCTCCGGCAGATTCTCGTTATAGATCCGGTCGACGCAGAGCGTGCATTTCTTCATCACCCCTTCGGCGGCATCCATCTCCCGCGCGCCATAGGGGCAGGCCCATGCGCAAAGCCCGCAGCCGATGCAATCGCTCTCGTTCACCAGCACGATCCCGTCTTCCACCCGCTTGTAGCTCGCCCCGGTGGGGCAGACGGTGACGCAGGGCGCATCCTCGCAATGCAGGCAGGATTTCGGGAAATGCACCAGCTGCGCCGCGCCCGCCTCGGGCTGCACCTCGTAGGAATGTACGCGGTTGAGGAAGGTGCCCGAAGGGTCCGCCCCGTAAGGCTCCTGGTCCGACAGCGGCGCGCCGTAATTCTCGGTGTTCCAGCCCTTGCAGGCCACCACGCAGGCATGACAGCCCACGCAGGTGTCGAGGTCGATCACCAGCCCGAGCTTCTTCTCCGTTTTCGCCGGCAGGCTCGTCATGCCACCCCCTCCCGCATGCAGGCCTCCGCGAAATCCGCCAGATCGCCGGCAAACCGCTCCGGCGCCTCCATGAACGGCGCATGGCCCACGGCTTCATAGGGCAGGTAGCGCCCGTTCGGCATCAGGTCTGCCGCAGCCTCCCCGGTGGCCGGCGTCACTACCCCATCCTCCAGCCCGTGAATCACCAGCCCCGGGCAGCGCATCGCCGCATAGGTCGGGCGCATGTCCCACGAGGTTTCGAAAAGCCCGCGGCGCACATGCGGGGCGCAAAGCATGTTGGCCCCCACCATCTCGCCATAGCTCTGCCGATCGAGCGGCGCATGGGTGCAGGCCTCGACGAAGCGCGCGGTGGCCGCAAGCCGGCGTGGCAGATCGTTGGTATAAAGGTCGCGTTCGAGCCCCGGGCTCGCCGCGCCCACCATCCACGGCTCCCGCGCCTTTCCGATGGCAAGGATGCCCCCCGCCAGCACAACGCCCGCGATAGCCGCATCGCCGTGGGTGGCAAGATAAGAGGCAATCACCCGGCTCCCATAGGACCAGCCCACCAGCACCGGCCGCTTGAGCCCATGCGCCTCGATCACCGCCTTCACGTCATCGCCCCAAAGCGCGGTGTCGGTATAGGGCCCGGACCCCTCCGGCGTATCCGAGCCACCATGCCCGCGCAGGTCCATCGCCACCATGCGAAACCGTTTCGCCAGAAGCGCCATCACCGCCTGCCAGCACAGCGATTGCTGCGCCCAACCGTGGATGAAGAGAAGCTCCGGCGTGCCCTCCGGGGCCTCCTCCGGCCCCGCCACATAGGTGGCAAGCCGCGTGCCATCGGAGCTTTTAACCATCCCGCTCATTTCCCCACCTTCCAGCGCAATTCCTTCGGCCCCTTGCCTACCGGCGATTTTATCGGCCCGAAGGCCGGCTGCGCCTCCTCCGGCGCGCCCGATTTCTCGATCTTCACCCGCAGGTCGAACCACGCCGCCTGCCCGGTGATCGGGTCGGAATTGGCCCAGCGCATCCCGTCGCCCTTGGGCGGTAGCAGCTCGTGGATGAGATGGTTGAGCAAAAACCCCTTCGTGGCCTCCGGCGCGCCCTCGTCGAGCGCCCACGCCCCCTTGCGCTTGCCGATGGCGTTCCACGTCCACACGGTATGTTCGTTGAGCGCCGCCATATGCGCCACCGGCACGGTAATCGAGCCATGCGCCGAGCTCACCCGCGCCCAGTCGCCCTCCTGAAAGCCGTTCTCCTCCCAGATCTTCGTGGGCACGTAGAGCGGGTTCTGCCCGTGGATCTGCCGCAGCCACGCGTTCTGCGTGCCCCAGCTGTGATACATCGCCATCGGCCGCTGCGTGAGCGCATGAACGGGGTATTCCTCCGGGTCCACATGCCCGTCCTCGAAGGGCGGATACCAGATCGGCAGCGGGTCCATCGTGGCCTTGATCCGCTCGCGCAGATGCGCCGGCGGCTGGCGCTCCCCATGCCCCTCGGCGGCGAGCTGAAACTTCCGCATCGTCTCCACGTAGAGGTCGAACACATAAGGCTGCGGCGTGTCGTAAAGCCCCATGCCCACCGCCCAATCCTGGTAGGCGGCGTTCCACGGCTTGTAGAAAGCCGCCTCCTCCGGGATATGCTTCACGAAGAACCCGCCATTGGCGATGTAGCTCGCAAGCTGGCTCGGGTTCGGCCCCCCGCGCCCATGGGTCAGCCCCTTCTTGCCCATCCGCCAGCCCGCCAGCGGCCCCACCCCCGGTTTGCGCTCGTGGTTGGTGATGTAATCGGCATAATCGGTGTAGATCGGCGCGCCATCCTCGCGGGTGAAGCCCGGCAGCCCCAGCTTGTTCGCCAGCTGGATGAGCACCGTCTGGAACCCCCGCACATCCCGGTCCGGCTCCACCACCGGCCAGCGGATCGCATCCGCCGCCGCATCCGCCTCGCAAATGGGCCTGTCGAGCAGGCTGATGCAATCGTGCCGCTCCAGATAGGTCGTATCCGGCAGCACGAGATCGGCATAGGCCACCATCTCGGAGGAATAGGCGTCCGAATAGATGATCCGCGGGATCACGTATTCGCCGCTCTCGTCCTTGTCGGTCAGCATCTCCATGACACCGCGCGTGTTCATGGAAGAGTTCCACGCCATGTTCGCCATGTAGAGAAAGAGCGTGTCGATCCTGTAAGGGTCGCCCGCATGGGCATTCGAGATCACCATGTGCATCAGCCCATGGGCCGACATCGGGTTCTCCCATGTGAACGCCTTGTCGATCCGCGCGGGCGTGCCGTCCTCCTTCAACGCCAGATGCTCCGGCCCCCGCACGAACCCCAGATGCGGCCCGTCGAGCGGCTTCGAGGGCGTTGCCTTGCAATGCGGCGTCGGATGCGCGCTCACCGGCTTGGGATAGGGCGGCTTGAAGCGGAAGCCCCCCGGCACCTCCACCGAGCCCAGCAATATCTGCAGCAGATGCAGCGCGCGGCAGGTCTGAAACCCGTTCGAATGGGCCGAGATCCCCCGCATGGCATGAAAGCTCACCGGCCGGCCCTTCATCTGCTTGTGCTTTTCACCGCGGAAATCCGTCCATTCCCGCTCCAGCACGATCTCCTCCTCGAAGGCCACCCGCGCCAGTTCCGCCGCGATGGCGCGGATCTTCGCCGCGCTCACCCCGCAGGCCTCCGCCACCGTCTCCGGCGCATAGTCCTTCACCATGTAACGCGAGGCGATGAGGTGCATCACCGGCTTGTGGGTGATGTCCCCCTCCCGGTAGGCGGCCGCGAGGTCCGGCACCACGCCCTTTTTGTCGAAGGCCACCAGCTTGCCCGTCTTCCGGTCGATCACCTGCGGCTTGCCGTCCTTGTCCCGCAGGAAAAGCCCATACTCGGCCGATTTCGAGTCGCGGTTCACGATATGCGCCGCGTTGGTGTAGCGCGCGAGATAGTCGAGGTCGATCTTCCCGGCCTTCAGCAGGCAATGGATGAGCGAGAGGATGAACAGCCCGTCCGTCCCCGGCGTGATCCCCACCCATTCATCCGCCACGGCATTGTAGCCCGAACGGATCGGGTTCACCCCGATCACCTTCGCGCCGCGTTCTTTCAGCCTGCCGATCCCCATCTTGATCGGGTTGCTGTCATGGTCCTCCGCCACCCCGAAGATCATGAAGAGCTTCGTGCGCTCCCAATCCGGCTGACCGAACTCCCAGAAGGCCCCGCCCATGGTATAGATTCCCGCCGCCGCCATGTTGACGGAGCAGAACCCGCCATGCGCGGCATAGTTGGGCGTTCCGTAATTCTGCGCCCAGAAACTGGTGAAGCTCTGGCTCTGGTCGCGCCCGGTGAAGAAGGCGAGCTTCGAGGGGTCGTCCTCGCGTACCCGGCCCAGCCACCCGGCGGCGATCTCCAGCGCCTCGTCCCAGCCGATCTCCTCGAACTCCCCCGAGCCGCGCGGCCCCACGCGCTTGAGCGGGGCGCGCAGCCGCGAGGGCGCGTTCACCTGCATGATCCCCGCCGAGCCCTTGGCGCAGAGCACGCCCTTGTTCACCGGGTGGTCGCGGTTGCCCTCGATATAGGCCACCCGTTTCTTGCCGTCCGCGCCCGCCTTCATATGCACGTTGATCCCGCAGCGGCAGGCGCACATGTAGCAGGTCGTCTTGCGCAGCTCGTCCGACACTTTCGGCGAGAGGTTGATGCGCGGCTGCTCATGGCTCATCGGCGAGCGCCCTCCATTGCGTCAGTCATGGTCGCGAAAAGGAAAGCCCTTTCCCGAGACAAAATTCCAGAGAAACCGAACCGGGCGCAACCCCGTCTTTGGCCGCAGGCGCCGGCGCGAACGCTTTTCCCGGCCCTGCGCTTCTTCTGGCCGGAAATATCCCCGCCGGAGGCATGAAAATTCTTCACCCTCGCCCTGCCGAAAGCGCCGCGCATCCGCCGCGATGCGCCTCTCGCCGCACCCTGCAGCCACCCCATACACCGCCCGCCGGCGCGCTCCGGGTGTCCCCGGCTCACGCCACCTGGTCGCGCATGTCGCCCGCGTCGATGCCCGCCACCTTCACCGGCTTCTTCATCGCATCCCGGCGGAAGGGTTCGCCCAGCTCCTGGTTGATCATCGCCTCGATCAGCGTGGTGATCCCGTTTTCCATCTGGTCCTTGATCGCCTGCGCCAGCGCGTCCGTGAGCTCCTCCATGGTGCGCGCCACCACGCCCTTCAGCCCGCAGGCCTGCGCGATGCCCGCATAGCTCACGCCCTCGTCGAGCTCGGTGCCCACGAAATTGTCGTCGAACCACAGCGTCGAGTTCCGCTTCTCCGCGCCCCACTGGTAATTGCGGAAGACAACCTGCGTCATCGCCGGCCATTCCTTCCGCCCGATCGCCGTCAGCTCGTTCACCGCGATCCCGAAGGCGCCGTCGCCCGAAAAGCCCACCACCGGCACATCCGGGCAGCCAATCTTCGCGCCCATCACCGAGGGCAGCCCGTAGCCGCAAGGCCCGAAGAGCCCGGGTGCGAGATATTTCCGCCCCTCCTCGAAGCTCGGATAGGCGTTGCCGATCGCGCAGTTGTTGCCGATATCGCTCGAGATGATCGCCTCGCGCGGCAGCGCCGCCTGGATCGCGCGCCACGCCATGCGCGGGCTCATCCATTCGGGCTTCGCCGCGCGGGCGCGCTCGTTCCACGTGGTGCCGGGGTCGTCCTCCTCTTGATCCATCGAGGAAAGCTGCTGCGCCCAGCGGCTCTTCGTCTCGGCGATCTTCGCGCGGCGGGCCTCGCGGCCCTCGTCGCCCGCCGTGTCCGAAAGCTGCCCGAGAATGCCCTGCGCCACCTTTGCCGCATCCCCCACGATCCCCACGCTCACCTTCTTGGTAAGCCCGATCCGGTCGGGGTTGATATCCACCTGGATGATCTTCGCCTCAGCCGGCCAATACTCCATCCCGTAGCCCGGCAGGGTCGAGAACGGGTTGAGCCGCGTCCCGAGGCACAGCACCACATCCGCCTCGCGAATGAGCTCCATCGCCGCCTTCGAGCCATTGTAGCCCAGAGGCCCGGCGAAGAGCGGGTGCGAGCCGGGGAAGGCGTCGTTATGCTGGTAGCCCACGCACACGGGCGCATCGAGCCGCTCCGCCAGCGCCTTGCTCGCCGCGATCCCGCCTTTCGACAGCACCACCCCCGCGCCATTGAGAATAACCGGCGCCTTCGCCCCCGAAAGCAGCGCCGCCGCCTCCGCCACGGCCCCCTCGCCCCCGCCCGGGCGCTCGAATTCCAGCGCGCTGGGAATCTCGATATCCACCACCTGCGTCCAGAAATCGCGCGGAATGTTGATCTGCGCGGGCGCCGAGAGATGCTTCGCCTTGGCGATCACCCGCGCCAGCACCTCCGCCACGCGGGAGGGGTCGCGCACCTCTTCCTGGTAGCCCACCATGTCCTCGAAGAGCTTCATCTGCTCCACTTCCTGGAAGCCGCCCTGCCCGATCGTCTTGTTCGCCGCCTGCGGCGTCACCAGCAGAAGCGGCGTGTGGTTCCAGTAGGCCGTCTTCACCGCGGTGACGAAATTGGTGATGCCCGGCCCGTTCTGGGCGATCATCATGCTCATCTTGCCGGTCGCGCGGGTATAGCCGTCGGCCATCATCCCGGCGCTGCCCTCATGCGCGCAATCCCAGAAGGTGATCCCCGCCTGCGGAAACAGGTCCGAAATCGGCATCATGGCCGAGCCGATGATCCCGAAGGCATGCTGGATGCCATGTCGCTGCAGGGTTTTGACGAAGGCTTCCTCGGTGGTCATTTTCATCGCGCGTCACTCCTTGGGGGCCCGCCATCCGGGCGGCCCGGGCTCGGGCGCGAAATTACGAGAGCGGGGCAGGCTGCGTTAGGGCCAGAATGACCCGCACGCTAGGGCCAGTCAGCCGAGGCTGCGCAGCTCCGCCGCGATCCGCGAAATCCCTTCCGGGATGCGCTCGGCGGGAATCGAGGAATAGGCCAGCCGGAAATAGTCCCGCGGCGGCTCGGCCGCATGGAAGAAGGGCCGCCCCGGCTCGATCAGCACGCCGCGCGGGCGCAGCCGCCCATCGAGCGCCTGCGTGTCCACCCCCCTCGGCACCCGAAGCCAGATCGACGAGCCGCCGAACACGCCCCGCCCCGCCACGTCGATCCCCTCCTCCGCCAGCGCCGCCTCCATCACCCGCCGCCGCTTGGCAAAGACCTGCCCCATCCGCCGGATCAGCGCATCGTAATGCCCGAGGCTCAGGAAATAGGCCGCCGTGCGCTGCATGTGCCCCGGCGGATGCCGCAACACCGAAGTCCGCAGCGCCCGCGCCTCCCGGATGAAGGGCTCCGGCCCCACGAGATAGCCGAGCCTCAGCCCCGGAAAGATCGATTTCGAGAAGCTGCCCACGTAAATCACCCGCCCGTCCTGATCCAGCGATTTCAGCGCCGGCAGGGGCGCCCGCAGGAAGGACATCTCGAACTCGTAATCATCCTCCACGATCAGCGCCTCCATCTCCCGCGCCCGCGCCAGAAGCGCCTTGCGCGCGGCAAGCGGCATGGTGGCATTGGTGGGCGATTGATGGCTCGGCGTGGTGAAGATCACGTCCGCCGCCTCCGGCAGCTTCTCCGGCGGCAACCCGTCGCGCCCCACCTCCACCGGGGCGAGGTGGCAGCGCGTCTGCGTCAGGATGCTGCGCAACGCGTGGTAGCAGGGCTCCTCCGCCACCGCCGTGCGCCGCTGGGTGAGCAGCACCTGCGCGGTGAGCCAGAGCGCGTTCTGCGCCCCCATCGTCACCAGTATCTCGCCGGGCCGCGCCAGTATCCCCCGCCGCGGCAGCGTGTGCCGCGCGATGAACTCGATGAGCTGCGGGTCGTCCTGATCGTAGTAATCCGTGGTGAGAGACTGGAAATCCTTCTGCCCAAGCGCCCTCAGCGCGCAATGCCGCCAGTTGGCATGGTCGAAAAGCTCGGGGTCCGTCTGCCCGTAGATGAACGGGTAGCGATAGGTCGACCAGTCCTGCGGCTTCTCCAGCGTCACCCCGTCCGAGAAGCGCCGCCCCAGCGCGCGGCCCCAGTCGATGCTGTCCTGCCGCGGATGGCGCGGCGCGAGATGCGGCGGCTCTGGCGCGTTCTGGCTTACGTAAAAACCCGAGCGGTCGCGCGATTCGAGATAGTCGGAGGCCTGCAGCTCCGTATAGGCCAGCGTCACCGTGATCCGGCTCACGCCCAGATGCTTGGCCAGCTTGCGCGAGCTCGGCAGCTTCTCCCCCTTGCTGAACCGCCCCGAAAGGATGCCATGCGCGATCATCTGCTGGATCTGCGCCTGCAGCGTGCCCTCCGCATCGGGGTTGAGAAAGAAGGTTTCCACCGAAATCGCCATGCGCCTCACGCTATACTGGCCCTACGCCTCGCGCAATCTGGCATGATTGCAGCCCGCCCCCGCCTGCCCGAAACTGTCGGCAAACGCACAAGGATCACGCGCCATGATCGCCATCATCTTCGAAGTCATTCCCGCCGAGGGGCAGAAACCGCATTACCTCGACATCGCCGCCGAGATGCGCCCCCTCGCCGAAGGGATCGAAGGCTTCATCTCCGTCGAACGCTTCCAGAGCCTGACGAACCCCGAAAAGCTCCTCTCCATCTCCTTCTGGGAAAGCGAGGAGGCGGTGGCGGAATGGCGCAGGCTCGCAGCGCACAGGCGCGCACAGGCCAAGGGGCGCGGCGGCATGTTTTCCGATTACCGCCTCCGCGTGGCTCATGTTCTGCGCGATTACGGTATGTTCGAACGCGCCGAGGCCCCGAAAGACAGCGTCGAGGCGCATGGCGGCTAGGGCACGTCCCAGTCCCGCGCCCCAGCCTCCAGCGCCTCCATCATCGACCGCGCCATCGGCTTCACATAGGCCTCGTTCATCGGCCGCATCGGCGTGATGCGCGGCAGATGCGCGCCTTTCGCCCTCAGCCACGCGGCGGTGAAACGCCCGTATTCATAGGCCAGCGCCCGGCTCTTCGGCCCCGAGAAGTCATGCGCGCGGCCCAGCCGGTAGCTCTCGTAGCCCTCCCGCCACGCCCGCGAGCGCACCATGTGCTCCGCATCCACCCAATGGTCGCGCAACTGCGCCATGTGATCGCCTCCCGCGCCCCAGCCTACCACCGGCACCAGGCCCCACCCAGGGATTTGAGTACTTTTGGAAAGATGAAACAGGGCACGGCTTTCATCTTTCCCGCAAATACTCCGGGGGTGAATTGGCCGCAGGCCAAGAGGGGGCAGCGCCCCCGGATCGCCCCCGGATCGCCCCGGCCGCTTGCCAGCCCCGCCGGCCTTTGCTTTAACCAACCGGGCAACGCGCCGCCCCGGAGCCTCTCATGGTCGATATCGCCACCCGTGTCTGGAACCACAAATGGAAGATCGACCCGATCGTTCGGTCGCTGATCGACACGGATTTCTACAAGCTCCTGATGTGCCAGTCGGTTTTCCGCAACAAGCCCGACACGCAAGTGACCTTCTCGCTCATTAATCGCACCAAGTCGGTGCGCCTCGCCGAGCTGGTCGACGAGGGCGAGCTGCGCGAACAGCTCGACCATATCCGCACCCTCTCCCTGACCCGTGGCGAGAGCACATGGATGCGCGGCAACACCTTCTACGGCAAGCGCCAGATGTTCACGCCCGAATTCATGGACTGGTTCGAGAAGCTGCGCCTGCCGCCCTACCACCTCGAGAAGCGCGACGGCCAGTACGAGCTCACCTTCGAAGGCAGCTGGCCCGAGGTCATGCTCTGGGAAATCCCGGCGCTCGCCGTGCTGATGGAGCTCCGCGGCCGCGCCGTGCTCCACGACCTGCGCCGCTTCGAGCTGCAGGTGCTCTATGCCCGCGCCATGACCAAGCTCTGGGAGAAGATCGAGCCCCTCCGCAGCATCGACGGCCTGCGCATCGCCGACTTCGGCACCCGCCGCCGCCATTCCTTCCTCTGGCAGGACTGGTGCGTGCAGGCCATGACCGAGCGGCTCGGCGAGAAATTCGTCGGCACCTCCAACTGCCTCATCGCCAAGAACCGCGATCTCGAGGCCATCGGCACCAACGCCCACGAGCTCCCCATGGTCTATGCCGCGCTGGCCGAGAGCGACGAGGCGCTGGCCCGCGCCCCCTACGAGGTGCTCTCCGACTGGCACGAGGAGCATGACGGCAACCTCCGCATCATCCTCCCCGACACCTACGGCACCTCGGGCTTCCTCGAGCGCGCCCCCGACTGGCTCGCCCGCTGGACAGGCATCCGCATCGACAGCGGCGACCCCGCGGAGGGCGCCGAAACCGCCATCGCCTGGTGGAAGGCGCGCGGCGAGGATCCCACGCAGAAGCTCATCATCTTCTCCGACGGGCTCGACGAGCAGACCATCATCGACCTGCACACCCGTTTCGCCGGCCGCTGCCGCCCCTCTTTCGGCTGGGGCACGCTGCTCACCAACGATTTCCGCGGCCTCACCGAGGATGACCGCCTTGCCCCCTTCTC
>JAVKDQ010000159.1:0-58269 GCA_040222155.1 Roseovarius sp. | reverse complement strand
CTGACCTGCACGGCGGCAAAGATCGACGATAGCGCGGGCATGGGCGATCGCCTCGGCGCGGATCGCGGCGGGATCGGGCGGTGCGCCGCCCGGGGTCGGGATCGGGTCCGAAGGGCTGGGCATGTCGTCGGCCTCAACTTGCCCCTCGGGCTCGACAGGCGCATCGTCGCTGTCCGCCTCTCCAGTGCCGTCGGCAGGTTCGACATCGTCGTCGAGTATGCTGTCGGTCTTTGTGCCCATGTCTTGGCTAGTATCCACGGGAACGTGCTCCAGTTCAGGCTGAACACCCTCCTTGTCTGTGCGATCCACGGCCTCGACGAGGTCGGGCGGCGCGTTACGGAACCGGCCGATGTCGAAGCGTGCGGCCATTCTGACAGGCTCCGCCAGCCGGTCCGCGAAGCCCGCCGCAACCGCATCGCCCGCATCGAACCAGGTCTCAGCCGCCATCAGCGCTGCGATCTCGTCATCGGATTTGCCGGATTTGGCGGCATAACCCCGGACGAGGCTGCCCGCGATCTTGTCCAGCGCCTCGGCCATGGCGCGCATGTCACCCGCCGTGCCCATTGCCAACCCCGACGGATCGTGGATCATCAGGAACGCGTTTTCCGGCATGACAATCTCGTCGCCCGCCATCGCGACATAGGACGCGGCAGAGGCGGCAATACCGTCGATCCAGACCGTGACCGTGCCCGCGTGCCGCTTCAGCGCATTGTAGATCGCCACGGCATCGAAGACTGACCCGCCCGGGCTGTTCAGCCGCAGATCGACCGGCGTCCCGTCGGGCAGTGCGCCGAGTTCGGCAAGGAACCCCTTCGCCGAGACCCCATAGGCCCCGATCTCGTCATAGATTGCCACTTCCGCCCCCGTTCCCCGGGCGCGGATCGCATACCAGCTTGTCATATCGTCACTCCTGTTCAGTGGCGGGATCGGTGGAGGCGGATCCGTCGCCTGTGCCATCAGCCGGATCAGGCCGCGCGGCGGGCGTTGCTCGCGCGCCCTGTGTCTCGCCGGGGCTCGCGCGGTAGCTCAGCCCCAGATCAGCGACGCGTTTGGCATCCGCCGCATTCTCTCGGTCAACCTCTTCGACGTCATAGCCGGTGGCCTCGACCACCTTGCGCCGCGAGGTGATGCCCGCTTCCATCGCCAGCACTTGCGCCTGGATGTCCTTCAGCGGGTCGACCCAGTCCCAGCGTGGCGGGATCCATTGCACCGGCCGCGCGACGGCGGGATCACCGATATCCAGCGCCCCCGACAGCACGGCCGTCTCAAGCCAGCGCCGCCAGATCGGACGGCACAACTGATGCGCCATCACCCCGTGCTGCAGCTGGCCCACCCGGCGGCGAAACTCGACCAGTTCTGCCCGCAAGCTCGAATAGTTCGCCTGGCGCACATCCCCGGTGACGAGGTGGTACGGCAGCCCCAGCGAGGCCGACACCGCGAGCAGCGTGCGGTATTGGAATGCCTCGTAGCCGCCCCCAACATCTGCAGGACTGGAGAACTTCACATCCTCGCCCGGCAGCAGCACCTGCATCGTGCCGGGTTCGAGGCTCGCAATGGCCGCCCCGTCGAGATCGGCTTCGGACTCGCCCATCATCGGGTCTTCCGGCGCGGTCTTGGTGATGAAGCCCGCGAACATTGCCGCTGTCTTTTTCCGGTCGAGCTCGGCGTCGTCGTACTGGTCCAACAGAAAAAGCCGCACCATGGCGGGCGCCACATGCGGCAGGCCGCGGATCTGGCCCGCATCAATGGGGCGGTAGATGTGCAGCACATCGGCGGCTGGCACGCGAACCGTCTCCGGGATCACAGCCCCCTGATCCGTGCTGTCGCCCGGATGGCGACGGCGGAAGTGATAGGCCACGCGCCGTCCGATGCCGTCAAATTCAATCCCGCAGCGGATGCGATTGCCATTTGCCGCGGTCTCGGTCTTTTCGAACGGCAGCATCTCCGACTGCAGCAGCTGCAGTTGCAGCGGCACCAGCAGACCATCCTCGGTCCGCCGTGGCCGCATACGCACGAAGCATTCGCCCGCAACAAACATCTCGCGCGCCACCATGGCCTGAAGGCCGTAGAAGTCGGTCAGACCGTCCGCGTCAGCCTCGTCGGTCCATGCGAGCCAGAGCTGCTGAACGCTGTCACGCAACACCGCATCTGCGATCAGCGACGACGGCTTGATCCCATCGCCGACCAGGTTCGACGCAAACGCCTCGCAGGCGTTGGCGGCATAGCCGTTGGTGACGACCAGTTCGCGCGACCTTGCCAGCAAACGCGGGCCACCCGAGGCGACAAGCGAATTGATATTTTCAAGCGGCGGTTGCCAGCCCCGCAAGCGCCGCCTGGCCATTGCGCCCTCCAGGCGAGCGGACACGGCGGCGGGACCGCCGGGGACCCGGCGGAGAAGGCGATCGAACAGCCCCATGGATCAGAGGCCCTTCGTCGTCGTGACACGCACCTGCCGAACGATCCGCCGTCCCTCGGCAGCCGCAATCTCGCGGTCGAGCGCCTCAATAGCCCGGTCAATTTCCGCCACACTGCGATAGTCCACCGTCTTTCCGTCGTAACTGACGCGCGCCACACCAGAGGAACGCTGAACAGCCAGGGTCTCGCGGCGGGCACGGAGCTCGGCAATCGTAGACATCAATTCACCTCATGTAATTTGAGCGCACGGTTCGCCGCTGTGGTCCCGCGCGCCGAGATGCGTGCGTGCTGGTTCCGGCCCCGTCCTCAGCCATGTCTTGTGGCGTCACCCCGAGCTGGGCCTCCAGGTCGGCCCAACGCGCCTCAGACCAACGATCGGCCCCAAGGATCCACGCGGCTGCTCGGGCATAGACCCGGCAGTCAAGCGCCTCGTTTCGTTCGCGCAGCTTCTGCCATTCGAGCCGGGCGAAGCCGCGCTTGGTGCGCACCGTGATCAGTTGTTCGGCCGTGAATTGCTTCAACCATTCGCCGTCCGCCCAGATTGGCAGATGGATCGTTCCGGGCGGGCAAAGATGCCCGGCCTCGATTTCCTCACGCGTCGGCCGGTCCTGGCGCAAATAGCGATAGGTCTCTGTCTTGAAGGTCGACGTCGCCACCGTCCAAAGCCGCGCCCCGCGCCGCAGGCGTTTGCCTGCGATGGTCGCGTCCACATACGTCGGGCCAGTGACCGGGCTCGAGCGGTTGAACCCCTCGACGCCTTTGACCGGGGCCACCTGCGCGAAGCCGACCTGTCGCGACCAGGCATAAACAGCACTTGTCTCGTAGCCGGTATCGATCGCCAGCCGTGCCAACGTCATCTTCTGCCCGGAAGAATGCTCCCATGTCCGGCCTAGCAAATTGGTCAGCTGCTGCCAGCACGCCGGATCTCCGGGACCGCCCTCAATGACCAGGTGATCGATCAGCCAGCTTTCGAGGCCCCTGCCCCAGGCCCAGACATCGACCTCGATGCGATCTTTCTGAACGTCCGCGCCGGCGGTCAGGAACAAGCCCCGCTCTGGAACAGTCCCTCCGTCCCAGGTCTCGCGCTGATCCGCCAATCGCTGCCAGTCCGGAGCCTCGCCGCTTTCAACCCATGTCTCGCCGAGGATCGTGTTACGAAACGCCTTGATCGCCTCGTCCGAGCCTTGCGCCGCGTCCCAGGCCCGCACAATCCGCTCCCAGCTCAGCCAGCCGATCGGCGAATAGAGGGCCGAGAGGTGATAACCAACGGTACCGGGATCAGCCGCAACGGCCGTCGCGCGCCAATCGCCCGCTTCCAGCATCGCCGTCTTGTGGTGTTCGGCGATGGGCGTCTCACAGCCCTCGCAGTGATATTCAGCCGTCTCCGGACGGCCCTTTTGCCAGCGCAGCCGCTCGAACTTCAGCCACTGTTCCTGACCGCAATGCGGGCACGGCACGAAGTACCGCCGCTGATCGCTCGCCTCGTATTCGCGTTCGATCCGGGAGAGCCCCCGGATTGTCGGGGTCGAGACCAGGAACACCTTGCGCCGATGGGCGAAAGTCAGCGACCGCGCTTCGGCCAGCGTGACCGGATCGCCTTCCTCGTCGGCCGAGGCCGGATAGGCATCGACCTCGTCGAGGAAGATGTAGCGTGCCGGGGTCGAGCGCAGCCCGACCGCCGAGTTCGCGCCCGTCATGATCAGGATACCGCCCGCAAACTCCTTCGACAGCATGGTGTTGCCCGCGTCGCGCGAGCGCGCCGGTTTGACCCGTTCGCGCAGTTCCGGGCTCTCGTCGATCAGCGGATCGATCCGCTGCCGCGAGTTGCGTTTCGCCAGTTCCACCGTGGGCTGGACCGCGAGCATTGGCCCCGGCGCCTGGTGGATCGCAAAGCCGATCCAGTTGTTGCCTGCCTCGGTCGCGCCGACCTGCGCGGCCTTCATGAAGACGATCCGCTGTGTCGGATCGCCCGGGCTCAAACGATCCATGATTTCGCCCATATAGGGCGTGCGCGCCGTACGGTACCGGCCCGGTTCGGCCGATGCGCGCCCCGAAAGCATCCGGTGCCGGTCCGCCCATTCCGACACGGTCAGGTCCGCATCGGGCGTGAGGCCCGCGCTCCAGGCGCGCAGGATCTCTGTCGCGCCGTCGAACTCGAAGGCATCATCACCGGAGATCGGGTTTGACCTCGGCAAGATCGTCGAGCTGGGCACGGACATGTTTCTCCAGAACCTTCTGCATCGCGGCGGTTTCCACCCCCAGATCGGCCGCCATTAACGCAGCGGCTCGGGCGGGCCAGTTGACCCAGACGTCGCGCTCTTGCCGCGCCAGCCGGAAAACCAGCGAAAGCGCGCGCACCCGGTCGATCAGCTCGCC
Organism: Roseovarius sp.; assembly: GCA_040222155.1. Classification (GTDB taxonomy): domain Bacteria; phylum Pseudomonadota; class Alphaproteobacteria; order Rhodobacterales; family Rhodobacteraceae; genus Roseovarius. Next base: position 53,478 of record JAVKDQ010000159.1, on the reverse strand, counting down.
CTTCAGCTTTTGCAGCCGGAGACGGCGTTCCTGCGCCTTCAGCACTTCGTTGGCCGTCTTGGCCTGCAAGAACGTGGTGCCGCTGCTGACTGGTGGGGCCGCGATTCCCTGTTCGCGCAGGGTTTCGCCCACGGCGGATACCGCTGCCTCCGGGACAGGTTTGAGTTTTGGCTGCGGCGCTTTCCGAGTCTTCGACGGATCGGTTGCTTCAGCGCGCAGGGCATCGCTGGCCACCGCGTCGATGCTGCCATCAGCATACAGAACCAGCCGCCCTGTCGCTTTGGCCTTCTGAATAGCCCCGCGTGAAAGGCCAACGCGGGCGGCGTATTGGCGCTCGCTCAGACCCTCCATTGCGCACTCCGATTATCATTCAAAATCATGTGCTTATGTAGTTGATAAGCCTCCGCACCAGAGCGAACGTGGTCTCAAGAAAACGATGCAACTCACATCGGAGCCGCCACGATGACCCGCCTGAACCCGCAGACAACTTCCCGCCACCAACTGCGCGCCGAGAAGGCCGCGCGGAACAAGGAAGCAGCGCTTAGCGCCTTCATGGGCAAGAAAGCCGAGATCGACGAGATGCTCGCCCGCTTGTCGAGCCTGAGCGACGACCGCTTCAACGCCCACCCCGACGAGATCAACTGGTGCCATGTCGGCACCCTTGAGCATTACGCCAGTCTCCTGAAGCGCATCACCGACAGCGCCTTCAGCGAAGGCGAGCACGCGGAGTAAGCACCATGGAAACCAGCACCATCCGAATTGCCATTCGCAAGCTGCCCGATCATTTCGACCCAAGCCGCATCACCACGGTCCTCGACGAAATCGAAAGCGCCCTGATGGACGATGGCGGCGTCTATGTCCGCGCCTACGCCGACAGCATGACGATCACTATCGAGGTGCCGACCAATCAGCTAATCGATGCGGCAACCTGCCTGAAGGACCTAGACTTGATCTGAACCGTGCAACCGCGCAGACCCGCCCCGCATTTGCGGGGCTCGTCCCGGTAGAAGGGTCGCATTCCGCGCCCCCGATGACCGGAGACAACCATGGCCACGAATTCCACCGCCACAACAACCGATGCAGCCCCGCGCCAGACCAAGCAGCAGATCATGATCGATCTCCTGCGGCGGCCCGAAGGCGCGGGCATCGAAGAGATCACCGTTGCAACCGGATGGCAGTCGCACACGGTGCGCGGCGCAATGTCCGGCGCGCTCAAGAAGAAGCTGGGGCTCGAGATCACCTCGAAGAAGGTCGAGGGGCTCGGACGGGTCTATCGGATCGAGCGCTGATTTCGATCCGGCGAACCGCTGAAGTCCCGACTATAAGGAAGCCGTCGCCGTGTAAGCGGCGGCTTCGTCGCTCTGACCCGGATTGTCTCAAACAGCCGCCGCAGCACATAGGACCGAACGATACTGACAACGGTAAACACCACGCCCATCTTCAGGTTCTGCGCCAAGGTCGTGTGCAGCCCGAAGACCGGGAAGATCAGGATTTGCGTCACGACCGCGACGCCGTAGCCGACGATCACATTGGCGACGGATTCGACGAGCGACATGGCGCGTGATTGGCGACCATTCGCGGGCATTGCTTCTTGGACAGGAGTTCTTAAATCTGAGGCCGAAGTAGAAGAAGTTCCGATCATGATCGATGCCCCTGAAATAATTGACGATCTCCGTCACGCCTCACCGATGGCCGTGACTGGAAATGGCTGGGCGCTCATTTCCGATCGCGTGATGGGCGGGGTTTCGGCCGGAATGATGCGACGCGAGGTGGTTGAGGGCAGTGAGGCGATCCGCATGCAAGGCGGTGTCAGCCTTGAGAATAACGGTGGCTTTCTTCAGGTCGCACTGGACCTTGGTGATGCGGGCGGTGAAGTCGACGCTCGACGCTGGACTGGGGTCAAGCTGGACGTTTTCGGGAACGACCAGGTCTACAACTTGCATCTGCGCACTTCCGACATCCGGCGCCCGTGGGAGTCTTATCGGCAAAGCTTCGAGGCCCCCAATCGTTGGACGACCGTCTATCTTCCCTTTTCCGAATTCGTGCCGCATCGAATAGACCGGCCGCTGAACACTGCCCGGCTTCGCCGAATTGGTCTGGTCGCGATTGGCAGAGAATTCGAGGCCGACGTCTCCATTGCCGACATTCGCTTCTATACCGCTTCCGAAGAAGTGGAGGCAGCTTCGTCGCTGTCCTGAACCGCTCCGTCTCGCTCTTGGCGTGCATCGGCAAAGGTTCGGGCCTGCCCCTCCAGAACAGCGTCCTTGCCGGTGAACTGCTGCCACCGCTCCACGGCGACATCGACATAAGCCGGATTGAGTTCGATCCCGTAGCAGACCCGGCCCGTTGTCTCGGCCGCGATCATGGTGGTTCCGGATCCCATGAACGGCTCGTAGACGGCCTGTCCAGGGTTGGAATTATTCAGGATCGGCCGGCGCATGCATTCGACGGGCTTCTGGGTCCCGTGGACCGTTTCAGCATCTTGATCCTTGTTGGCGATATGCCACAGCGTCGTTTGTTTGCGATCGCCAGCCCAGTGACCCTTGCCGGTCTTCTTCACGGCATAGAGACACGGTTCATGCTGCCAATGATAATCGCCGCGGCTCAGCACCAAGCGATCCTTGGCCCAGATGATCTGGGATCGGATGTTGAAGCCGGATGCCTCAAGGCTTTCGGCGACCGTGGTCGCATGCAGCGCGCCGTGCCAGACATAGGCCACATCGCCCGGGAATAGTGCCCAGGCCTCGCGCCAATCGGCACGGTCATCATTCAGCACCTTGCCGGTGCGCTTGGTGGCGGCAGCCCCTGCCTTGATGCGCCAGCTGGGATCGTATTCGACGCCGTAAGGCGGATCGGTCACCATCAGGAGCGGCTTCACATCACCCAGCAGACGCTCGACGTCGGTGGCCACGGTGGCGTCACCGCAGAGCAGCCGATGCTTACCCAGCACCCAAAGATCGCCGGGACGGCTGATCGGGGTCTCGGGCGCCTCCGGAACATCATCCTCGCCTTCGCGGGAGGCGGTTTCAGGATCGACCTCTCCGGCCAACAGCGCCTTGAGTTCAGCGTCATCGAAGCCGATGAGCGACAGGTCGTAGTCCTCAGCCAGCAGGTCATTCAGTTCCGCCGAGAGCAGTGCCTCGTCCCACGGGCTTTCGGCCAGCTTGTTGTCCGCGATCCGGTAGGCACGGCGTTGCGCGTCGGTCAGATGGCCCAGAACGATCACTGGGGCCTCGGTCAGCCCGAGCTGCGTGGCAGCCAGCACCCGACCATGGCCCGCGATCAGCTCGCCGTCGTCAGCGACCAGGCAGGGAACGGTCCAGCCGAACTCGGCCATGCTGGCCGCGATCTTCGCAACCTGGTCTGCGCCATGCGTCTTCGCGTTTTTTGCATAAGGCTGGAGCTTGGCCAGCTTCCAGGTCTCGATCGCGTCGGGGGCAAAGCTCAGGGTCATGCTGGTCGGTTCGCCTCAATGGGGTGGATACCCTGGACTCCTGACACCGGCAGCAAGCTTGGAATCCGTATAGGGTCCAGCGGCCACCGGACGGGTCCGGGTCCAAGAGTTTGTTTTATTATGGTTTTCAGCAGATCGCGGGTGGATGCCCGCCGGGGTGGCTTCCCAAAAATCCGGGCCTGTCGCTGGCGATATTGCGCGCTTCGCCCCCCCGTATACGTTTACGGCCGAGAAGGACCCGTAAAGTCAGTGGGTTAGCCTCTTGGACCCCGGCTGGACCCCTCGGTGGACCCCGGAAGCCAGCGGTGCGGGCTGTCCCGCGCGCGCCTCTCCCGAGTATATCCGTTTTCTACCCCGGGAGAGCCGTCTTTGTCTCATCGAAAACTGTCCGGCGGACACTTTCCTATTGCATACTTGACGCTTAGCAAGATCTCGACGAACCTTGATGACATGCAAAATCTACCGACATGAGGCTTGATTGGATCAGCCAATGCAGGATCAAGAAAAACTAGAATGGACCACTACTGAGCTGCTAGAACGAGGGTGGAGCCGCACGCTCATTAAGCGGTTCTTGCCAAATCCTGATGGGTGCATTCCGGTCGACCATTGGGCTAACTTTCGGGGGCAAGACACGTTTTCAGCGATCAAAGTCTGGAATTTGGAACAATCTGAAGAGTTCGGCTCTGCCTTTCTCAAGACTTGGAATGGTCGCAAGAGCGGGAGAATGAAGAACACAACTCCGCAAGAGGTCTTGAATGAGATGCGAAAGACCCCGCATCCTAAGATCCCACCTCGAACCAAAGATGACATCAAGCGTGGCACTATGATCGCGGAGATATCTGGCATCTTTGAAGAGGCAAGGGCTCGAGGATATCGCACGCCTCACAAGTGCTGAAAATGACGGAAACGCTGTCATGTCGCCCCCGTAGTGTGTTTCACGTTTAGAGCCAGTTCGATCACGCGGCGCTTCGACATGTTGCGGTTGAACCGTCGCCTGTTGAGGGTCAGCGCGATGACAGAAATCCCAAATTGCCAATGCTGGTGGGCCGCAGAGCGCTGCAGGCCGACCGTCCAGCAGATCTCCTTCCAGCGCTCGCCATGCGCCTTCATCCAGACGATCTTGCCATCGATGGGCTCGAGGCAGGCGGTCCAAGTCAGCGTTTCCTCCATCCGGCTGATCGCCTGCGGTGAGGGCAGCACGCGCATGGGCTTTGGCTCCTGGCCCACCTTGTCGGCGAAGCTGTAGACCATCTCAGGCCATGTGCTGAAGTAGCCTTGCCTGCGCGGTTCAGGCAGGCGCTTCAGAACGAAGGCGGCTTCGGCAAGCCGCTCTTCGACCAGTTCGGGTGTCCAGCCTGTCATTGCGACGCCTCCCGATTTCGTGGGCACTGCCCGTACAGTTTTTCGCCGATTTGCCGGACCAACTCCCGTTCCGGCCAGGTCAGGCGGTGATCGTCGATGGCCACGGCCAGCAGGCCCTGCTCCTGCCAGCCATCGCGCTTCACATCGTCGGGGCTGCGACGATGCCCGCCATAGCCCTTGGGCACAAATCGCATGCCGCTCATTGCATGCCCCCCTTGGTCTCCAGCGCCCAGAACAGGATCGCGATGGCGTCTGCCTCGTTGTCATCGGCCGGGCTGAAGCCGCGTGCCCGGGCGGATGCGATCATGGCCTCCTTGTTGGCGTTGCCCTTTCCGGTTGCGAACCGTTTGATAGTGCCGACGGGCACGCCCTCGTAAGGCACACCGCGCATCTCGGCCCATGCGGTCAGGGTGGCCATGAGACCCCCATAGACGTGGGCCGCGTCGGTGCCTGCGTGGCGGCGGACTTCCTCGAACCAGATTGCCGCGATCGGGCCGGACAGGCGGTCGAGTTCGGCAAGCCAGTTGCTGAAGCGCAGGTAGCGCATACCGCCGCCGTCGAACCGGCCGGGGCGGAAGGACACGGTGCCGCTGGTGATCAGCCCATCCGCGCCATGCAGGGCCCAGCCTGTCGTCGTGCCGAGATCGAGCGCGAGCAAGGTACGGTCGGCGCGGAAAGCAGGCGGTAGATCGGGGATTGCCTCCCGCATACTGGTGGTCAGAGTCGCTTCAGCCATCGTGGTCTCCTTTTCGGGTTGGCTGCGGGGGTGGAAGACGACGGCGGTCATGTGCTTGGCGGTACCGGCCGCCGTCGTCGGATCGGAATGTGCAGGGAGCGTCAGAGCCCGCGCGCGCGGATACCCCTCGACGTATGGGAGGAGAGGCCAATCCTGCCGGTTGGCCTCCCCATACGTAGTATGGGGGTTTCACACCTAACTCCTCGGATGTGGGTAAGAGGCTGATCTCAAATTGAAAATCAGGATCCGCGAGGAGTGAGGGAGGAGTTAGCCCCCAAACTCCTCGCCGCGCGCAAGTCATTGTTTTCATTGATTGAGGAGTTGGTGAGGACATAGGAGTTAGGCCTCACTCTTAGGAGTTGGGCCTGATTTTCCGTCATCTTTGCCTGTCATCGGGTAGACCCAGACGGAGGGGTTTTCGACTTGCAGGCAGACCCCGGATTGCGGGCATTTGTAGTGGCTCGGGAGGATAGGACGGGAGATTTCCAAGACTTCGCCCGTCTCAGGATCGACCGATTGCTCGGGACCGAAATGCATACCCTCAACAGCCAGATAGCCGAACCGTGACCGCACCACCGGGTAGCCGAACCCGGATCCGTTCCTCAGAAACTTCACGAAACCTTTCGTAGCGAGGACACTGAGGCGTTCCCTGATCGTGTATTTGCTGCCCAGACCACCCTTGTTTTCGAACTTTTCGGCGAACTGCATCGTCGTATACAGACGGCCCTCAGTGGCTTCTTCGAACAATATGCCGACAATGACGTCGCGCTTGCGATCCCGTTCTGCGTCGTGCCTTGCGCCGACTTCCTGACGCACCAGCCGCTCGTTCATCGGGTTGATCTCGACCCATTGGCCACCGACCTTGTCGATCACCTTCGGCGGCAACGCGGGACCATTCCGCAGCTCGATCTCCAGCTTTCGTTGCGAGCAATCCTCGTCGGGCCGATGCAGGATCAGGCCGGAGGTATAGAAGCCGCGCAGCGCGCTGGCGCCGGAGAGCGCGAGGAAGGGATCGTCTTTTACCTGTTGCTTACTGAGCTTCTTGGTGTGGTGGATCAGGATAACCCCGCAGTCGGGGTCGATATGATCACGCAGGACCTCCACCCGTTCCTTCAGGAAGAACATCATCGCTGTGTTGTCGTTTTCGCCACCGCCATCGGGCCCGCCGTCAAAGAGGTTCCGGATCGGGTCGACGCAGAGGATATCAGGCGGTGCCTCCGGGAACGCGGTTTGTACGGCGCGCGCGACCCGCACGCTGCCCTCGTTGTCGAGCAGCATCTTCAGCTTGGGCGTTGCAACGAAGGTGTCACGGGCGGCGGCCAACACCTCTGGCTGCAGGGCGATCTGTTTCAGCCGTTCGCGCAGGTAGTGATACTGGATCTCGGCCTGCAGATAGAAAATGCGCAGCGGACGCGGCGGGGTGAAGCCGAGGAACGGCACGCCCGCAGCCATGTGGACGAGCCAGGAAATTAGAAGGTCGCTTTTGCCAACCTTCGGCGCGCCGCCCAGCACCAGGAGCCCGCCTGGCGTCAGCACGCGCGGCGCGATGATGTCCTCCGGCATGGGGCTCTGGTCGTCCAGCAGCGCGCCGAGCGTGAAGGCAGGCATGTCCTCCGGCCCAGGTGCACCATTGGTCAGCCGGATCAGGGGCGGTCCGTATTTCTCGACATGCCGGTTCCAGAGCCGCTCGGACTCGCGCTTGAGCCGTTCGACCGGCCACTGCGGCCGCAGCATGGCGGCGTTGTAGCCACAGATGCCTTCCCAGCCTTCGTCTTTTGTCATCCGGCCCTCGTGGACCATGCGGATGAAATGCCCGATCGCGGCCGACGCGCCCTCGAAGCGGGACCAGTCGTCCTGCGCCCCCTCACGCACTGGGGTGACCAGCACATCGTCCATGGCCGGCTTGTCTGGATGCGTAAACTCGGGCTGCAGGGACACGCCCGGTGCGGGCGGCATGTCAGTGACCGCTTCGATGAACTCGGCCAGATCACGCTCGCGGTCGGCGTTCAACTCGACAATCCGCACCTGCGTCTTGAGGCTGTTCTTGTAATAAACGCTGCCCGCCACCCGGATCGGCTGGTGGGCGGAGCGGAAATGCATGTCGCCACCGACCTTGGCGGCAATGTCGCCGCGCAGACGGGTCACACGTCGAATGTCGTCGCCCTCGGCAGGCTCGGTCAGCGCCCACCAGACGTGGCACTTCCGCTGTCCCTCCGGCGTCACACCACCGCTTTCCACCACCATGGTCGGCGACCCAAGGTGACGTTCAAGATGGGCGCGCTTGGCAGCGATATCGCCGGTGTCGAGATCGACCACGACGGTCTGCATCTGCAGGATCTCGGCGGCTTTGGCCTGACCGGGTGCGGCCACGGTGCCGGGGATCACATAGACCGCTGCGCCTTCCCGCGAGGCCCATGTGGCGAAGGTCGCCATCTTTTCCGGCGCGGCCTGATCGGCATCGAGCCAGATGTTATGCGGGCGGCCATCTATGCCCGGGCCTTTGTCGAGGAAACTGCGCACCGGGATCAGCCCGTCGCAGTAGCCGAAGACGATCTGCATGAATTGCGCGATCTGCTCTGGATCGGGCTCGTCGCCGAAGACGTCGATTTGCGGCGCGGCATCGTTGAAATCGCGCCACGGATTGAAATGGACGATGTTTTCCTTGGGCTCATGGGGCGTCGTGTCGTCGCGCATGGGTGTGTCCTGGTCGGGATCTGATGGATCGGTGGGCTCGTCGGTCATCTGGCCAGCCCCCAACACCTCGCGGAATAGGCGCAGAACCGGCATTCGAAGAAGTCACGGTTGGCGGCGATGCGGGGCAGCAGCTCGCCCGCGTCGGTGGCCTGCAGGATCCGCACGGCGCGGTCAGACATGCGCTGCGCGAGATCGGCATCGAAGGGGACGAGCTCATGGTGCAGCTCGGCCGTGTCCTTGTTGATCGCCGTAAACAGCGCAGGAGCCGTCGATATCCCCGGCACCGAAGGTTCCATGTAGGCCTGGTAGATCGCGATCTGGGCGGCATGGACGGGTTTGGAGACAGTCACCCCATCCTTGACGCAGGCGCGCCAGTTCTTCGCGTTCATGGTCTTGCATTCCCAGAGCGCCGGGGCGCGCAAACCAAGTGCTGCCGGGGCATCAGCGATGATCCCGTCGACATGGCCCCGAATGCGACCGCCAGCGACGGAAAAGCCGAACTGGCCGCCATCGCGTTTTTGGGTGACCAGATCGATCCCGGCCGCGCGCAGCCAGTGGATCGCCAGATCCTCGAGCTGGTGGCCGATCGCGAAGATCCGCAGGGTCTGCCCGCCGAAATCGGCACCCTCATCCTTTGGCGCAGCGGCAAACTCGAACTGCAGCGCGCGTTCGCAGGCATGCCCCAGGCGGGACGCGCCGAGATAGGTCCGGGGCGGCGTGGCCTCGCGTTCGGCAATGAGGGCGGCGTCGATCAGCGCGTTGATCCGCTCGGCGGCGGAGGGGCGTGGGTTGAAATCCAGCATCAGAACGGGATCTCATCTTCGAGCGCAATCTCCGCTATCTTGGCGCGGAACGCCTCGATTGTGATGATAATCAATCTGTGCATGTCGTTCTGCGTCAGTTGGGCCAGCGGCCGGTCCCAACCGATACGCTCCATCTCCGGGGCGAGCGCGCGCATCACGGCAGGCAGCGCCTGCGTTTCCTCTTCATTAAAATCGACCATGCTCAATCCTTTCCGAGCTTTGAGTGTGAAAGCCGCCTGGCAGCCCATTGAGCAGAACCAGCGATATGTGCGTTTGCCGCGTGGCCGGTGCGGATCGAACCAGCCGAAGCCACGGGTGCGGGACATGCAGACTGCGCAGAGCGTGCCGCGCGGATGCCACAGGCGGTCAAAGCCCGGGCAATCCGAAGCCGGTTCGGCCGGGGATGGGATTTGCGCGACATGGCTCACGCGGCCCTACCGAGGGACGGAGCAGCCCGGCCGACCAACTGTCGGATATCGCGCTTGTTAAATTTGAACGTCATCAGGGCCGAGGCGCGATAACGGGTGAGGCCATAGTCGCTGCGAAATTCCGTCGGCAGATATTGCAGCTGCTTCTCGGTCGCGGCCTGTTTCAGCCATCCCTTCGATTTGAATGCGCTCTCGTCCGTTTCATGGGTGTTCAGCCAGTCATCGGCCTGCGCGAGACAAACCGCACGTTCGCCCAAACCAAGCAGCCGGGACGCCTGACCTTTGCCGCCGCCGACAGCGTGCCAACGGCCCTCGAGGAAGAATATCCCGCCCCATGCGTTGAACCCGTTGGCCATCAGGGCCGCATCGTCGCCGAAGAGGTCGACCCATGCGAAACTGGAGCGTTTCAGCAAGTCTATCTCGGACATGATGAAACTGTCGATCGGTGCGGAACCCTCCCGCGACAGGTCGGCGCCGCAGAACGGGCATTCGGTGACAGCGATCGGGATCTGCGCCTCGCATTCAGGGCAAATCTTGCTTGGGGCTGGCCCGGGCACCGGATCGCGGCCGTCCAGGTCGACATCCTGTTCCAGCGTGCCATGCGCCAGGCTCGACGTCCCGAAATCCAGTATGATGCAGTCAGTCTTTACTAGCCCCGGGTATTCCTCCGGATCGACCGTGCGCAGACCACGGCCTATCATCTGGATCATGGTGGATTTGTAGGAGCTTGGCCTCAGCAGGACGACACAAGAGGTGGGCGGGTGGTCCCAGCCTTCAATGAGCACGGCGACGTTGACGATGACGCGGATCTCGCCCGAGGCATAAGCAGAGAGGACCCTGCGCCGAGTTGCCCTGTCCAGATCGCCATGGATGACGGCCGCCGAAATGTCCGCTTCATTGAAAGCCGCGGCGACATTCTCAGCATGGGCGACGGTGGAGCAGAAGACGACCGTGGGCCGATCACTGGCTTTCTCGCGCCAGTGCCGGATCACCTCATCGGTGACCGGCGCGCGGTTCATGATGCCCGCCACTTCGTTCATGTCGAAATCCGACATCGTCTTACGGACAGACCGCAGTTTGTCCTGAACCCCGACGTCGATGATGAAGGTGCGCGGCGGGACGAGATGGCCTGATGCGATCAACTCGCCCAGCCGGACCTGGTCGCCGACATTGTCGAAGATCTCGCGCAGACCTTTGCGATCGCCCCGGTTCGGCGTGGCGGTGACACCGAAGATCCGGCAATCGGGATTGGCGCTGCGCGCGTGATCGATGATCCGGCGATAGCTGTCGGCGACTGCGTGGTGCGCTTCGTCGATGACCAGCAAATCAAGCGCGGGCATCGCTTTGAGATTGGTGGGACGGGTCAGCGTTGGCACCATTGCGAAGGTCGCCTGACCGGCCCAATCTTTGCTCCCGGCATCGACCACCGAGGTCGTGATCTCGGGCGCGACCCGCCCGAACTTGCTGCGGTTCTGCGATGTGAGCTCGTCGCGATGGGCGAGAATGCAGGCCTTCGCATCGCTGCCCTTGATGGAGCGCGCAACGACGGCCGAGAGCGCGATCGTCTTACCGAAGCCGGTCGAGGCGATGCTGAGCGTGTTGCCATGATCGCAGAGCGCAGCGAGGCTGCGCTCCACGAAGAGGCTCTGGCGCGGACGAAGGCGCATGGCGCTGCCCCCTTATTGCGCCCATGCCGGGCGACCCGGCACAGGTGCGGCCGCAGATTGCAGCGTAGGTGCGGTATTGGCGACTGGCGGCTGTTGGCCCAGCGAAGATGCTGCGCCCATGACCTGCGCATAGTCACGATGGTCGAGCGTGACCGCGCTGCGGATCTCGTTTTTGTCATCGCCGCTGGCGTCGGTGCCGACATCGATGCGGGCGATGAACTCGATCCCGTCGAGATCGGCGAAGCCGCTGATGCGCCGCGCCGCCTGCGCTTCCGCCGACATGTCCTTGTCGGAAATCCCGCGCGCCGAGTTCAGCATGCCGCGCACCAGGCTGCGGCCCATGTTGGTCCAGTCGGGCCCTTTGGGGCTGTAAAGACCGATCAGCGTGAAGATCTTGCGCCGGGCATATTGGCCTTCGGTCACCGTGAACTCGCCATTGAGATAGACAGCCCCAGCGGAGCCGCGCGTGGCATAGCCGCCGGTCCAGCCTTGCGAGGCATCGTCGAACCCGCCGGGACGGATCGTCAGCCGCACCTTGGCCAGCGTGCCCTTGGGGATGAGGTTGTTGTTGCTTTGCGCGTCGTTGAAATCGTTCCAGGAACCCATGGGGAACCTCCTTTTCTGATCAGGATTGCGGTTGGGATTGGTCGGCACCGGCCGGATCGGCAGGCGGCGGGGCGTAGGTCAGCCGGTCGGATGGAGGCGCCGCTGCCGTCCGGATCTTCGCCATCAGGCGGCCGAGATGAGGCTCTTCCACCTTTTCGAGGCGGCCGGAGCGATCCTTGGCCGGAAAGCCCCAGGGATTGATCGTCTGGCAGACGAAGGCGCGATACGGATCGCCGCCATCGGCCTTCAGCTCCGCCATGGTGATCACCTCATCGACGATCCCCGGCAGTTCGAGGCCTGTCTTTGAGCCGTCGATTTGCGGCTGGAACACCTTGCGATTGAAGTCGTCGAGCTTTTCGTCGAGGATCCCGACGAACCAGACATTCTTGGCCCGCGTGTGCTGCAGATGGGTGAGCCAGCCTATCATTTCGCGGCCATGCAGCCCGTAAGCGCCACGCACATCCGGCTTGCCGGTCTTCTCAGACAGTGCCTCGGGTTGGCCTTTGCACCACCCAAAACACAGCCGCCCGGCAACTGTGATCGAGTCGACGAAGATGGTGTCGTAGCGGTCCAGTGCAGTCGGATCGCCAAAACGGTTGCAGACGGCGGCATAGTGCGCCGGGCTGTAAGGCTGCTCGTCGCGCAGCGCCGGGTTGGGCCCGCCGATGAACACCGCGAAATCCCGGCATTCCGTCCATGTGCGTGGCCGGATGCTGTCGCCCGCCCAGCCCTCGATGGCGAGATCGCCCGCTTCGAGATCCATGAACAAGGTGCGGTCAGGATCGAGGGTCCAGAGGAGGGAAGTTTTCCCAATACCGGATTTCCCAAAGATGCAGCCCTTGATGCCGCGCGGTTCGGCCAGCCGCTGGTCTGCGCTGATGATGGGGAGGCTCACTGGTCTGCCCCCTGCGCGAGAATCTCGACCTTCAGCGTGCCGGGCCGGACGGTGCGTGCGGGCTCGAAACCGGCCCGGATGGCCTCGGGCCAGGCGGCGTATTTGCGCTCTGGCACCTTGTAGGCCAGATCGACATATTCAGCCGGATCGTCCCCGGCTTCCTGAATCCGCGTCACCATGGCGGCCAGCCGATCCTGATCCCAATCCACCCGCTTCGGAAGATCGGCGACCACGGTGAAATCGCCGTCATCAAAGCGGACCGTGCCGGTGTCTTTGCCCGAAACCTGCCGTTCTTCGGCAGCCCGGGTGGCATAGCGGACGGCCAGTCCGGCATCGAAGCGGGTCTTGGCGGCCTTGTCGCGTTTAAGGCGCTCGTCGATCTCGCGCTGCAGGATTGCGAGCAACTCGACCGGCAGCGCCGCAATCTCGGAGGCGCTGAGGGATGGCAGATTGTCAGGCGTGGGGGTGTTCTCGGGAAATGGCATGAAATGGTCTCCGTGGTCGGTAAAAAGGGAATGGAAGTCGGGCATCACGCGGCCTCGAGCAGGCGCACCGACAAGGCGGCACCGCTGGATCGGGGTTTGGGTCGGGCGACGGCGATGTAGGCGAACTGGTCGGGGCCGATCCGCGCCTGGACGAGATGGACGAGGTTCTGCTCGGCCGCGCGAAGGGCGGCTGCCGCGACCTGGCGCAAGGTACGCTGACGGTCCGCAGGCAGCTTCGACAGAATCGCGGTGGCATCGACTGCCAGAAACCCGCGGTGATAGATCAGCGTCTCGCCGGGCTCGGCCTGCGCGATCCATGCGCAGAGCCCGACCTCGTTCAGACCGGTAGCGGCGCAGAACGGCACCACCCGGTCTGCTGCGAAATTGTCGAGACGGACCATCATGCGGCACCCACATGCGCATCAGCGCCGGTGCTGTGGCGCAGTTGGTCTTGCTCGAAGGCGGTGATATCCTCCATGCGGTAAACCACACGGCCGCCCAGCTTCATGAATTGCGGACCTTCACCGGCCCACCGCCACCGCTCCAGCGTGCGGTGCGAGATGTTCCACCGCCGGGCCAGTTCTTTCTGATTGAGGTGTTTGAGCTGCATCTTCGTCTCCTGTCGCTCGCTGCGTTGGGAGGAAGATGCGAAATCCTGCTGTGGGATGTCGTCAGGATCGAAGTGGGATGCGGAGGGGGATCAGATTGAGCCTTGCAACTCAGCAGCGAACGCCGTGGCGGGGGATGTTCATCCCACTCTCATCCCCCTGCGCATCCCACTATGGAGCCGAAGCGACGCGCTTGCCGGAACGGAATTGACCGGAATCAGTCGCAGTTCAGACGGTAGTTGCCGCGACCGTTCGATTCGATCAGCGACCGCCACTGCTTTTGCGATTTGAACACATCGGACATCTTCAGGCTCTTTGATCCCGCCGTCGACAGGATGGCCTTGCCGCTCTGCCAGTTCTCACCACGGCGCGCAGCCTCATGCAGCGCGCGAACAACCTGAGCCTGGATCGGGCCCAGACGGAACTGGTGCCCACCGCAGCGAACCTCGTGATAGTCCGCTGATGCGCTGAAGACGGGAAGCTGCGGTCCGGTCTCTGCGCCGGAGAACTCTGTCTCGGCTTCGAAACGGTCACGTTCCTCGCGCCTTAGCAGCAAATCCTCAGTGGTAAGAGGCACGCCATCGCGATCTCCCCAGATCGAGGCATAGTCCGACCGGGGCGTACGGAAGTCGCTCACTGTCAACTCAGCGGCCCGGAATAGCTGGAACACATCCCGGGCATGGAGCTCAAGCAAACCGCTATAATGGCTTTGCTCGATCGGAATTCGGAAGTGTTCGCCCCCATCGGTCTCCTCGTAGTCGCCCAGCTCCAGCGGGATGCCGAATACACGCACCGAAAGCCGCAGCTTGTCGTTCTCCGCCAGATAGATCAGGTCGGCCTGCGAGATCGCCCAACGGTCGAGGATCTCCGGCAGAGTAAAATACGCCTTCTCGATCTCCATTCGACCCCCGATTCCTGCCATTGAGTGTTTAGGGTTTGTTCTAAATCCTTGACGCGCTCCAATCAATCCTGTTTTATCCTATTTAATCCACAGCCCGTTGGGGAAAACATGACCGAGCATCACACGCTCTCCGACCGCCTCCGTGCCCGCGCTCAGCAACTCGGGCTCAGTCCTGCCCATGTCGCAGAGATGGCCGGGGTCAATCGATCCTTCGTCTATGATATCCTGCGCGGCCGCTCTGCGCGCCCGGGCATCAACAAGCTCGAAGAGGTCGCCCGCGTGCTGAAGGTCGAGCGGGAATGGCTGATCCACGGCATCGGCGAGGTCGAAGGCGAGCCGCCCTTTATCGAAAACCCCGACGAGACATTTGTGGCGATCACACATGCCAGTCCGCGCCCCTCTATGGGCGGCGGCGCGGTGGTGACGGAGGATCACGACACCCCCGGCCGCGCCTACCATTTCCGCCGGTCCTGGATAAAGGGCAACCTCAAGGCCAGCCCCTCGCAACTGCGCATCATGCATGTGGAGGGCGACAGCATGGCGCCGACCCTTCTGGAAGGTGACACAGTGCTGGTCGACATGACCCGGCGCGCGCCGAACCCGCCCGGGATCTTCGTGCTGGACGATGGCATGGGGTTGGTGGCCAAGCGGCTTGAGCATGTGCCGAACAGCGATCCACCTGCCGTCCGGGTGATCTCGGACAACGGCTTTTACAGTCCCTATGAGCGCAGCGCCGAGGAAATCCACATCATCGGTCGCATCCGCTGGTTTGCGCGAGAAATATAGAGGCAGTGTGGTTTGCCAGGTTCAATACGCTTATTGATGATCAGATACTGAAGCCGCTTCCGGAATAGCCCAAATGACTACAGAAATCCTGTTGAATTATATTTCGCAACGAATGCGAATGTCCCACATCTATCAACCGGTGATGTTGAAAGAGTTATTGCTTTCAGATGGAGAGGCCTCCGTCGAACAGATTGCAAAAGCGTTGTTGTCATATGACCGGTCCCAGGTCGAATACTACGAAATCAGGACGAAGAACATGGTCGGGCGTGTTCTGACCAATAATCAGATCGTGGAGCCGATCAAGGAAGGCGTTAGAACAATAGGATATCGACTTCTGGAAATAAAAGAGACTGCGGGAGAAACAGAACAACTCATTGCAGCCTGTGATGCAAAAATTGCGGAGTATATTGAACGCCGCGGCGGCGATATCTGGCAGCATCGGGCAAATGCGAATGGCTATGTTCCGGGATCCGTTCGCTATGAAGTTCTGAAGCGAGCCAGATATCGGTGCGAACTTTGCGGCGCTTCTGCAGAGGAGATCGCCTTACACGTCGATCACATCATTCCGCGAAACAAGGGAGGCCAGGACGACCTGAGCAATTTCCAGGCCTTGTGCATGACCTGCAATACGAACAAACGAGATCTGGACAACACAGATTTCAGAGGCATGGTCGACAGCTATAGGGATCGGCAAAACGGATGTCTGTTCTGCGATATTCCTCATGAACGTGTCATTGCGGAAAACGAGCTTTGCTACGCTATCCAGGATGGATTTCCTGTAACCGAAGCGCATACGCTCATCATCCCAAAAAGACATGTGGCTGATTATTTTGATCTTTATCAGCCTGAGTTGAATGCGATCCAGCAATTGCTTCAGACACAGCGCGAGGCAATTTGCTTAGCCGATCAAACCGTGACTGGCTTCAACATCGGTATCAACTCAGGCGCGTCCGCAGGACAAACCATCATTCATTGCCATGTTCACCTCATCCCACGACGTGATGGCGATGTTGAAGACCCCCGTGGTGGCGTGCGTGGCGTCATCGCAGGAAAACAGGCATATTGATAAACGGACGTGATGGGGCCGCAGTTGGCACATGCGGTGTCCGATCACAGATTTGTCTGTCAGCGGGCTCAGCCTCAGCCAGACATCCCGACCCAAATGGAATTGAATGAAGCGCCCGATAGAAAATTCAGAGCAGGAAGTTCTCGCCGGTCTGGTTGAACGCGTGACCTTTCACAGCCTTGAAAGCGGCTTTTGCGTGCTGCGCCTTAAAGCACGTGGCCACAGGGAGCTTGTCACGACCACCGGACATGCGGCAATGATCTCGGCCGGGGAATGGGTCACCGCCTCTGGCGACTGGGTCAATGACCGCACGCACGGCCTGCAATTCCGTGCCCGGTTCCTGAATACCTCAGCGCCCACGTCGCTTGATGGCATCGAGAAATATCTCGGCTCCGGCATGATCCGGGGCATCGGGCCGGTCTACGCGAAACGGATGGTCAAGATGTTCGGCAAGGACGTATTCGACCTGATCGAGGCCGAGCCCGCTCGATTGCGGGAGGTCGAGGGCATCGGACCGAAGAGGGCCGACAAGATCACCTCCGCCTGGGCCGATCAGAAAGTCATTCGCGAGGTCATGGTGTTTCTCCACAGCCACGCGGTCGGAACCGCGCGGGCCGTGCGCATCTTCAAGACCTATGGCGTCGATTCCGTGCAGGTGATGAGCGAGAACCCCTACCGCCTCGCGCGGGACATTCGCGGCATCGGGTTCCGAACGGCGGATCTGATCGCCGAGAAACTCGGCATCGAAAAAACCGCAATGATCCGTGTTCGCGCCGGGATTTCCTATGCCCTTTCTGAAGCCATGGGCGACGGGCATTGTGGCCTGCCGCGGAAAGAGCTGATCCCGCTGGCAATCAAGCTGCTCGAGGTCCCGGACGACCTGATCCACACGGCCATCGAATTGGAAATGTCTGAAGGCACAGTCACCGCTGACACCGTCGGCGATCTGCCCTGCGTCTTTCTGAGCGGGCTTTATCACGCGGAGAAAGGTGTTGCCGACCGGTTCCAGCATCTGATCTCTGGTCCGCTTCCCTGGCCAGACATTGATGCCGACAAGGCAATCCCTTGGATCGAGAAGAAGACCGGACTGACACTTGCTGAGACCCAAGCTGAGGCCATTCGTCTCGCGCTTCGCTCCAAGGTCATGGTGATCACCGGTGGACCCGGCGTTGGCAAAACCACCATCGTGAACTCGATCCTGCAAATACTGGCGGCAAAAGCCGTCAAGCTGTTGCTTTGCGCCCCAACAGGGCGGGCTGCCAAGCGGATGAAAGAAGCGACAGGCATGGAGGCGAAGACCATCCACCGAATGCTGGAAATCGATCCGAAAACGTTCGGTTTCAAGCGTAACGAAGAAAGCCCGCTCGAGTGCGATCTGCTGGTCATTGATGAAAGCTCGATGGTCGATATTTCCTTGATGCATGCGCTGCTCAAGGCCGTGCCAGATCATGCGGCGGTCCTGATTGTCGGAGACATCGACCAGTTGCCTTCCGTCGGCCCCGGACAGGTATTGGCCGACATCATCGGATCCGACGCAATTCCGGTCGTCCGGTTGACGGAAGTGTTTCGACAGGCCGCCCAGAGCGCGATCATCACAAGCGCCCACCGGATCAATCAGGGCCTGTTGCCGGACCTGACCAAGCCCGACGGCGAGAGCGATTTCTATTTTGTTCCTGCAGAAGATCCGGATCAGGCGGTGACGCGCATTCTCGACATGGTCAAGAACCGAATCCCCAAGCGCTTCGGTCTGGATCCCATTCGGGACATCCAGGTTCTTTGCCCAATGAACCGCGGCGGTGTCGGCGCCCGTTCGCTTAACATCGAGCTTCAGGCCGCGCTGAATCCTTCCGGGGACAACAAGGTGGAACGATTTGGGTCGACCTTCGCACCCGGCGACAAGGTCATGCAGATCGAGAACGACTATGACAAAGAAGTCTACAACGGAGACATCGGCTACGTTGAGTGTGTCGACCTCAATGAGGGTGAGTTGACCGCCAGTTTCGACGGCCGGACCGTGACCTATCTGTTCGGAGAACTCGATACGCTGGTACTGGCCTACGCCGCGACGATTCACAAAAGCCAAGGATCGGAATATCCCGCCGTCGTCATCCCGGTCCTGACGCAGCACTACGCCATGCTTCAGCGCAACCTGCTCTATACCGGGATCACCCGCGGCAAGCGTCTGGTGGTGCTCGTCGGCCAGCGCAAGGCGGTGGCCATCGCCGTGAAGAACGTGTCAGGACGACGGCGCTGGTCCAAGTTGGACGAATGGCTGGTTGTTGGAGGTGATGCCGCATGATCGAGTTGCGCTCTCTCGCAGATGACGAACCTGCGCTTGCCTTTTCGCCGCTATTGCGGGGTTTTCAGAAAACCTTCGCCTACATCACCGAGCATGGTGGCATCGGGCTGACACCATCGAAAGCCTTCAAACGGGTGTTCGTGCATTGGGCGGCGCAGCAGTTCGACTGGCCCGGCTACACCGAAGCTGACCTCTTCGCCGTCAACAAGGTGCTGAACGAGATCGACTTCGGTCCACTGATGGACCTCCATGACGTGATGATCGCGCTGAAGATCGGGCGGCACTACAAGGGGCAGTTCAAGCTGACCAAGGCGGGCCAGGAACTGATCGGCCATCCAGGTCGCATCTTCGGCATCGGCACGCCGTTCTACCTGTTCGAGGTCAATCACGCCCGCTTCTCGCGCTTCGACGATAAACCGATCTTGGGCAACTGGGACGTGTTCCTGAATGTGTTGAACGTCGAGACCGAGGACGGCGCGACCGGCGCTGACCTCCGTCAGGTGCTGTACGGGGATCCCAACCCTGCCGTTGGTTTCGACGATGTGCTGAGCAGCCTCTACGTTCAAGTGCTTCGGCCTCTCTGCTGGACGGGGCTGCTGAAAGAAACCCGAGCCAAAGGCTTGCTTCGGACAAGAGAGAGCATGTTCACCAAAACGCCACTCTGGAGAGCGACGCTGCGGTTGGAGACGGACGGTATGGTGCAGAGGGAGACAAGACATTGAAGGCCCGCAATAACCGTTCCAACCACAATTCGTAGTTGGGCATCTCTGGACATTATCTGCTGTTCACCGATAGCCAAAATGCCAGCTCAGCTAGGCTACATACTCGAACGTCCTTGAACGTATGTTCGTAGGGCAATCAATGAAAAGAAGACTATCTTGCTTATATTTGGCAAGGAGTTGCAGGTAAAATAATTGGACACCGCGAAATGAGCGAAGCAATCTCCGTCCCTGTTGAAATCATTGAGGTTATCAAGAACTTCGATGAAACGACCGAACCCTTCGGAATCATGGATGTCTCCCAAGCGATCGGTGCAGCACGGGCTGGGCTGAAAGACGCGCCCGAGGATACGCAACGTGCGGCATGGTGCGAGGTTTTGGCGTTTGCGCTTGTAGGCAATCGGGCCGGTGAATCACCATGGGGCACGTACTTTGCGCCAATGGGCTCGGGCTTGAGTGAGGACGGAAGTCCTGTGTACTTCCCTGATGCGGCACAGGCGGAGCCACCATTTCTTGCACACTGGGAGGCGCAGGCAATCTCCCTAAGCCATCCTATCCTCACAGCTCGATATGCCGATCTAGTCTGGGAGTTCGCGCCGGTTATTGGAAAGTCACGTCGCAATCCAACAATGGCACGGATCGCGATTGAGTCTTATCTGTCTTGCGCCAGCCAAGATATTTATCCAGAGCTACATGACCGCTTGGAAAGCGCAATCCGGGCGTTTGATCTCGCTTGCATGATCCGGATGGATGACAAAGCGGATGCAGCGCGAGGTAAACTGCTGTCTTTACAGCATGAGGCCATCTCCACTCGCGGTGGCTTTTGGTGGCTCGCCTTCGACCGGCTAATTGAGGACAAAAAGTCTGGAATAACGGCTGCGCAGGAACAGGAACTTGTCGATGGGCTCGAAGAGCTAGTCGCAAGTTTCTCTAACGCCGCTAAGTCAGACGAATTCGATCCGCACGGCGCTGAACATTCGGCGCGACGGCTGATCCGCTACTATGCACGCTGTCAGAAGCGCGATGATGTCAGACGATTGAACGAAGTGATTGCAAGGAACTTTGAGCATTTTGCAAGTCTTGGCAGCCCAATGCTGGCAGCGTCTGTACTCCAAACCTCGGTAAACGCATTTCGCGACGCTGGGATGGTTGATGACTCCAAGCGCGTAAGGAGGCTCATGGAAGAGAAGATTAGGGCCTCGCGCGACGAGATGGTTCCGATCTCAACCGAGTTTACGATCTCGCATGAAGATATCGAAAAGTTCTGCGCATCCATGGTCCGTGATGATCTGGGGCAGACATTTGCGCGTTTCGCGTTTGAATTCCTGTCAAATCGTCAGAGAATCGAAGACAACCTCAAGTCATCTGCGGAGACTGCGCCGCTAACAGCTATGATGACGCAGCAGATACTGGCTGAGGACCATGTGGCTGCGGTTATTGGCTCTGTCGAAGATGACGGGCTCGGGCGGCTGCTTCGTCAAGCCATCCTTGAATATGACCTTGCCGAGCTTTGGATGCATCATGCGCTGAGACGTCTTTTTGAAGTCCATCAGCCGAGCGCAGATCACTTTGTTGCCTGGGCCAACCGTAGCGGAATTTTAAGCGATACGACTTTCCTTCGCGAAGGTATTGAAGCCTGGCTGTCTGGTGATCTGTACAAGGCGATTCACTTGTTAGTGCCGCAGGTCGAATGCGGGCTCCGGGGGATTGCAGGGCAGCTTGGCAAGCCAGTTACGAAAGCGCATCCGAGCGTTGCGGGTGCGAGCGTCGCTCTGTCGATGGGCGATATTCTCTATAATACCGAGATACAGGGACGGCTCGGTCCGAACCTGACGCTTTACTTTCTGACCTTCTATGCAGATCCGAGAGGCTATAATCTGCGCAACCAGATCGCCCACGGCTTAATGGCGCCAAGAGCTATTGGCGAACATACTGTCAATCTGGTCATTCATTCATTTCTGGTCTTTGGCATCTGGAAAGAAATCGCAGTGCGTGATGAAAAGAAAAGCGCGTGAGCTGCTCCAAAGACCCTTAATAAGGTTTGATTCAGAACAGGATTGTCAGCCCTGCTGCGATGGAACGGCGCTCTGCGCGCCTTATTGCCTTGAGCCTGCACTCAGCCATTGATTTCTTCTACTAGTCGTAGCCGAACGCACCGCGCACGATCCATTCCCAATGATTTCGCGGCACTACGACAACCCATTGTTTTAACTTGAAATACCCTTCGCATCGCGGCCACCACGGGACAAAACAGCTCCTGAGGTTCGCCCGACATGCCTGACACCAGCATCAATTTCGCCCCTCCGCCCGACACGCTCACCACCAATGAGCGGCTGGATGAACTTGCCCGGATCCTCGCTGCAGCCGTGGATCGAACCAAACCACCGAAAATAAACGAGAATTCTGCGAAAGACGCAGACAGTTCGCTGGACATCCTCGCCCTTGTTCGCCGTCGTCGTCACCAGTTGCGAACCCGAGTTGGAGAAGATGAATGACGAAAACCAAAACGAAATCAGTAGGAAAGAGAACAGGTCTTGGCTCTGCGCGGGACCACGCTGTCCTGGCGGACCTGGTCGCGCTGAAGGCGCTGACCGTGCCGGAGTTGCGCGAGAAATGGGCGGCGATCTTTGATGCGCCTGCGCCGAACACCAGCCGCCAGAATCTCGAACTGCGGCTTGGCTACCGCATCCAAGAACTGGCCCTTGGCGGCATTGGCCGCGACGCGCGGCGGACGCTGGATGCGCTGGCGGCCGAAGTGGCCTCTGGCGAGCCCGGACAGATGGTGTCGGACCCACGACTTCCGATGCCGGGCACTAAGTTGGTGCGCGAATGGAATGGCGTCGAGCACACTGTCACTGTCTTGACAAAGGGATTTGAATGGCAAGGGCGCCGGTTCAAATCGCTCTCCGGGGCGGCGCGCGCCATCACCGGCGCGAACTGGAACGGTTGGAAGTTCTTCGGCTTCACCCCGCGTCCGAGGATCAGCAAATGACGCGCCAGACACAGCCACAGCCGCCCCGCCGCCTGCGCTGCGCGATCTACACCCGTAAATCGAGCGAGGAAGGGCTCGACATGGAGTTCAACAGTCTCGACGCCCAGCGGGAGGCTTGTGAGGCCTTTATCGCCAGCCAAAAGGCTGAGGGTTGGGTCTGCCTGCGCGACAAATACGATGACGGCGGCTTCTCCGGCGGAACGCTAGAACGCCCCGCGCTGAAGGACCTGATTGCCGACATCGAGGATGGGCTGATCGACATCGTCGTGGTCTACAAGATCGACCGCCTCAGCCGCGCACTGATGGATTTCTCCAAGCTGGTCGAGATCTTCGACAAGCACGGTGTCACCTTCGTTTCTGTCACCCAGTCCTTCAACACCACCACGTCGATGGGGCGACTGACGCTGAACATCC
Source organism: Roseovarius sp. (assembly GCA_040222155.1). Classification (GTDB taxonomy): domain Bacteria; phylum Pseudomonadota; class Alphaproteobacteria; order Rhodobacterales; family Rhodobacteraceae; genus Roseovarius. The sequence continues at coordinate 30,563 of JAVKDQ010000159.1, read as the reverse complement.
TGCTCAGCTTTGCCCAGTTCGAACGCGAGGTGATCGGCGAGCGGATCCGCGACAAGGTCGCTGCATCGCGCAAGAAGGGTATCTGGATGGGCGGACCGGTGCCGCTCGGCTACAACGTGAAGGACCGCAAACTGATCGTGGATCCGGCCGAGGCCGAGACGGTACGGACGATCTTCACACTATACGCCCGGTCCAGTTCAACGGCGGAGGTGATCCGCGAATTGGACGCGCGTGCGATCCTGACCAAGACTGGCAGGCCCTACGACAAGACTTCGCTGCTCAAGACCCTGCACAACAAAGTCTATCGCGGCCTCGCTGTGCATAAGGGCAACGCCTATCCCGGCGAGCATGACGCGATCATCGACCAGCCACTATGGGAAGAGGTGCACGATGTGATCGCGAACAACCGCGTCAAGCGGGTTGCCGTTGCCAAGGAACCCTCACCGGCACTGCTGCGCGGGCTGATCTTCACCGAGACCGGCGTGGCGATGACCCCGCACCACACCAAGAAGGGCACGCGGCGCTATCGCTACTATGTCTCGATGGACGCGATCAAGAAACGGCCCAAGGCCGAGATCCGAGGCCCGCAGCGGCTGCCCGGTGGCATGGTCGAGGATGCCGTGGTCGGGGAAATCCGCCGCCTACTGCGCACCCCCGAGGTCACCGCGCGGGTATCACGTACCCTGCGAAAGGATCGGCCAGACCTCGGCGAGGCGGCGATCAGCGCATCGCTCACCCAGTTCGACGACATGTGGAAGGCGCTGATCCCGGCCGAGCAGGCGCGCGTCGTCAGGCTTCTGGTCGCGCGTGTCACCGCCAGCGACGCCGGGCTGGCGGTCGATCTTCGACATGAGGGCCTAGGCGCGATTGCTGCGCTTATGGCCCCGGCCAAGTCGGAGGTGGCGTGATGGCAGAGCCCGAAACCCTCCGCGTCCACATCCCGCTCACCATGCGCAATCGCGGCGGCCGCCCCCGCATCCTGCCGCCCAAGGAAATTGAGGTGGCTATGGATCGCGGCCAGGATACCCGTCTACTGCGCGCCATCGGCCGCGCGTGGGACTGGCGGCGCAGGCTTGAGCGCGGCGACGTCACCACCATCGCCGATCTCGCCAGAGAGGAAGGCATCTCCGACCGCTATGTCAGCCGCGTGATCCGGCTTGCATGGCTGTCTCCGTCAGTGCTGGAGCGGCTGGTCCCGCGGCGCGAGCCCACCGTGCTGTCGATCTTCGACCTCTGCGGCGTGGCGGAGCTGCCATGGGTCGAGCAGCCGAAAAAGGTGTTTGACTGATGGATTTAGTCCCTAGTTCGAATTGATTGGATTTTTTGAAACCCAGCGAGGTCGTTGGATTTGGCCCAACACTCATTAATGCGACATCTTGACATGTCGTATTAATAAACCTACATCGCTCGCATGTCTGATGATGAACTCACACTTGAAGAACTTAGCAAACGCACCGGGGTTGAGCAGCGCACCTTGCGGTCATGGGTCAGCGAGGGACTGCTCTCTCCGCCATTCAAGCCCGGGCGCGGCGCACGATACCCGGCTAGCAATGCAGATCGTGCACTAGCGGTACGGGCGCTCAAGGATCTCCACGGGCTCTCGCTGTCAGAAATCGGGCGTCGTTTCATGATGGCAACGGATGACCAGGTCCGGGAGTGGGCACTTGAAACGGGCCCTACTACGGCATCGAGTAAGTCGGCGCGCGACTATCTCAGACGGATCCAGGCACGGAGCGCCGCCGCGGAACCTGCGCAGCGGTCCATGGATTTCCCTCGAAAGAAGACCCCTTCGAGCGCATCGGAGCTGCCGTCCTTTGACCCGGGTAATGCCATTTCGTCGAAGCAGTCATATCGAATGCCTCGCTCTGATGAACGCCAGGCGGAACTTGTTAGCATCGAGCGCCTCATCCTCCAGCTGGAGAAGGTGCAGGAGGCTCCAGCGCCTAGACGGTCGCGAGGAACGGTCTGGACGCGCATAGCCGTCACGCCGGACCTCGAACTTTCCGTGCGCGGCGATCTCGAACCTCGAGAAAGAGTCCTTTTTGAACAACTCGCGGACCAGTTCCGCGCCATCCTTACTGGGAGAACAAAGAATGACTGATGTGAACTTCACCGCTACCGCCGCCTTCGATCGCAAGCTATTCTGGGAAGGCGGGGACTCAGTTCGTTACCTGGTCACCCGCCTCAAGGCTCGTTGCAATGACGAGAGTTGCTCGGACGAACGCGCACCCCTCAACATAGCTCTCGTTATCGACGCCAGCGGTTCGATGGGTGGCGGAAAGCTCGAGGCAGCCAAGGAAGCGGCCCTGGGACTTGCGGAACGCCTGACCGAACGGGATCGACTATCGGTAGTCTCCTTCGCATCGGACGTTCTGGTTCACCTTGATGCCGTGCCGGTGACAGCCGACAACGCGGCCCGGATTCGTGCGGAGATTTCTCGCCTTCAGACACGGGGAATGACCCTGCTGTCCGGCGGATGGTTCGCCGGTGTCGAATGCGCCGCTCGAATCTCCGAAGAGGATCCGCGGATGACCCCGCGTGTCATCATCCTAAGCGACGGCCACGCCAATGAAGGTATTGTGGACCCGGAAGAACTGCGCGAGCACGCCGGTGAACTCAGGATGCGCGGTGTTCTGACCTCGACGCTGGGCATCGGCGATGGCTACGACGAGCAGTTGCTTCGCGGTATCGCTGAGAATGGCGGCGGCCGTCTTCACGATGCGGAGCTGACGAGCGAGATTTCCTCCGTCCTTCTGGGTGAGCTGGACGACATCTTTGGGACCGTCGTGGAGGATGTGCAGATCAAGCTCATCATGCCGACGGGCGCGCGGGTCGATGTGTTGGGACGCACAGGTTCCGAGATCCGCAACGGTTGCATTATTGTTCCCATCGGGCCGGTCCAGAACGAGATCGAGCGCGTAATGGTCTTCAAGATCACATGCCCCAAGACTCAGCAAAACGATGACCTCGCGTTCGAGGTATCCGCCAGCGGACGGGCCGTAGACGATCGGTCCGGACTCGAAACTGACTCGATGCCAGTAAGGCTCGTCTCTGTGGACGGTGCTGCCAACAAGGCCCAGCCTCGCGACACTGAGGTCGCGGCGATCGTCGCCCGGACTTGGAGCGCCCATGTTGTAACCACGGCGGCCCAGATGAACCGGGACGGGGCATATAAGGATGCGGAGAAATACATCGAGCGCGAGCTGCGCCATTTCCGCCGCTATGTTGAAGGCTTGGATCGAGGGCGCGAGATGACCCATGAACTCGAGCTGCTTGCACGACGTGTTGGCCGTCAGTTCTCATCCCGGATGCGCAAGGAGATGGTGGTCCAGTCGTCACTGGCGATGGAGAGCCGCGTCGATCGTAGGGGCATGGGGAAAGCTGCCTGGAGCGCCAGAATGGAGCGTGGTGACTGAAAGTCGACGGGAAGTTAAAAAAGATAGAGCGCTCAGGTAATTTCTTATGGCGAAGCAGATCGAACTAAATTTTGAAACATATCGCGATCTATGCGAGTTCGTTCTAACTTCGATTTCAGAGCAGCCGGTTGCATGGGATGTCCTTACCCACAATTTCTTGACGGGTCGCGCAATAGAGAATGATGAGCGGTTTCGATGGCTGTTCGCCCGCTGCATTGCCAAAATGATTGAGGAAAACTGGGTTGTTAAGACAACAGATGACCCAATGTTCAAGATCGGCATTTCTTTCAAAGGCCACACCGTACTCCGCCATAAAGAAGAAATAAGGATTGTATACGAACGGCACTTTGCTCTTGCCATTACGAGGGCTGCAGAAGCTAAAGCTTCCGCGCAGAAGAAGCGTGAAGCGAAGCTGAATCCCAATCCAAAAATGACGAAGCAGGAAAAGAGGAAGGCCAAAAGACTTGCTAAGGCCGCTACAAATCAAAAAACTGACACAAAACCTGCAAGCCGAGCGGTTGCTGCAAAAAGGTCAAAAATTGATCTGTTTGGTAGTGGGAAGAAAATTCGTGAGTCAATTCCGTCCAAGGACAACGACCAGCTCCTGAAATTGTGGAAGTCAAACACAATTGGCGCGGCCAGCTCTTCAGGCGCAAAACGGGAGCAGCACCTTCTGATTGTTACTGCCGTCGAGAAAGAATGGAAGCGTCGGATACGAGAGCTTCCAGAAAATGAGGCGTTCAAATGGCCATCAACCGATGTTGGCGGTGGTGCTGGGGGTGGGGATTTTGAAAGGCAAGAAGTCAGTTATCTGAAAATTCTGGGATACACTGTCGGAAAAACAGATGGACTACCGGCATCGTCTAGAAGGCTGATCCTTGATCGCTGCTTCACCGGACAACTTCCGCCATACCAAAGTGTCGCTGAGCTAAGGAAATGGGGAGAGCCAAAGAGTTCAGGACGGCTCAAAAAGATGGCGTATCACATCGCGTCCCTGGCGAAGAACTTCAAGAAAATGCCCTCTCGCGGGTACGACGATGCAATTGCCGACTGGGAAGACGATCTGAAGTACTTACACGACACCTATTATGTGCAGTACTTCCATTTCTCTTGGCCATCCCGCTGAGGTCACGTGCTGTCGATTTTAGACCTCTGTGGCGTCGCGAAACTGCCGTGGGTCGAACAGCCGGAGCGCGTGTTTGACTGAGTGCCGCTCAGACTTGATCCCAAATCGGGACCGACCTCGCGTGATACATCTTCAGAAACACGGTCCCAGCAATTTCAGCATCGTAGTGCCCGAGGTGCAGTTTACTTGTGTCAAATGGAAGATCTAAGGCATCAACAACATGCTCAAGCTTGTACGACCTTCCATCTTCACGGCCGGGCGAATATCCAACATATTTGCCAATTTGGCTTGAGCGTGCCATACGCAGTGTGCAGATCCACTTATTCGACGGCTTCCAAGTGTGACTACACTTCTCAATTTCATTTTCAATCACACATTTGTCAAAAGCAGTATTGTGGCACACGAATGGCAGACCTCCCGCGAAATCCTTTAATTCACTAAGTGCTTGGAAGGCGTCGACTGCCTCTCGCTGACCGCCTGAAGACAAATGGCTTTCCCACATCGGCGAGAGCTTCAATCCCTTCATTCCTCGGGTATCTACTTTAATATATCGAGTAAATTTACTCTTCTTGTACTTCAAACCGTCTCCTGAAGGAGTGAAAATTACAGCACTAATCTCAAACGCCCGGTGACGAAGGCTTCGCGGAACAATTCCAGTCGTTTCGGTATCAAGTGCACAAAATGAAAATGGCTTAGCCTGCCGCTTAGCTACGGCTGGTGCGCGTATATTGCTTTGCTTCCCAATAGGTGAACCTTTCGAAGAACTCGGCTCGCCATCACCAGTCGACTTTCGCTGCAACGGCACATTTTCTGTACTGTTAGGTTCGTTCTTTTCGTTCTTATTGAAAAAGTACCATATAAGCGCAGCGATACACCCAAGAACAAATAGGGTCTCCATCGAACCTTCCTCCTCATTTGTCCAGCAACCGATAAAAAGCGTAATTGACTCGATTGCTCGGAAAATGTTGAACTACCGGCCTTCGGTCAACTCGCAAGATTGTTCCTGAGCCGGCGCTTACATATCAAAAAAAGCAATAAATCGCGCCATTTTCTACAGTCGTTTCTTACCCTTACACTTGGGATAGCTCACGCATCCCAAGAAAGGGCCATAGCGGCTGGATCGTTCAACAAGCCATCCATCCTGACATTCGGGACAGGCACAGAAGGTCGCTCCACACGAGCAAACTGCCTCGCCCGGCGTGTCTTGGCGCTCAGGCAAACCCACGCCGCATTCCGAGCATGCCGGTAGAGAATGCCCACAGAGTTCCGCATGCTCGCATCTATACCAAGTTCGACCGTCTTTCGTGGGAAATGCGAGAAGGTGGCCACCGCATTCGCCGCAGATCTCATCATGTTGCTGGTTATTATCCTCACCAGCAATTCCGTACTCCGGGTCAGCCATCAGCTCGCTTACAAAAGCCGACTGCTTGGAGGCGGAGCCAATTAACGTCACGGTGCGCCGGGCGCGTGTCATGGCCACATACATTACCCGGCGTTCTTCAGCATTCTCAAAGGGTTCCGCATCCGGAGAGACCAAGTTCAAGAGCGGATCGTCGACAATCTCCGAAGGGAACCCGGTGCGCCCCCTGTACAGGTTCAAAAGGACCACATGATCTGCTTCCAGTCCTTTGGAAGAGTGGATGGTCCGAAATGACAGATCGAGATTGGGGAAGTCCCTCCTCAACTTGGTCAATCCAGTTGGAGCGACATGCCTGTACCTCCCAAGCAATAGGACGCTTGACCTCTTGCTCTCCAGGTCAGCGAGTTCCGAAAGGGATTGAAGCACCTTCATCAGTTTTTCATCAGCGTCGTGGCGGAATGTAGAAACCGCCCTTATCGCTGGGTAGGTGGCCTCTCCCGCGGGGATGACAGTTTTTGCAATCTGCGCTGGGTTCTTGAGCACGAATTTTCTGGCTGCGTGGGCGATCTTGTCGACAGAACGAAAGGTTCTGCCCAAGTCTACCGTTCTATGAACGGCCGTTTGGCCATCGAAAGTGCCGCCAAACTCATTGCCGAAGTTGCGCATGAGATTGATGTCCGACCCCGCAAAACGGTAAATCGATTGCCAATCATCCCCAACACCAAAGATGCGGGCGTCTGGATGTTGTGCTTTCAGAGCCCGAACGAGGCGCCCCCGGCTACGTGAAATATCCTGGAACTCGTCGACCAATATGTGCCGGTAGCAACTGCTGTACTGGCCGTCTTCAACGTATTCTGAAGCCCGCAGGATCATATCTTCGAAATCGATACGACCCCCAAGACGCTTCTGATACTCGCGATAGACAGGCTCGAAGATCGCCAGGAACGCGCGTGCGCGGCGACCGAGCTTCAGCTTTTTTCCTTTGGCTTCGCAATCCGCCAGACTGTAACCACCACCTTTGTAGTGGCGTAGAAACGTCCCGAGCAACTGGACAAAGCTGTCGACCTGATTCAGCTCGACGACACGATCGAACAGTGTCTCGCGAGAACGCGGCTTGAGTGTTTCAAACGGTTCAATTTTTTCAGCCAGCGCCTCAAGCAAGCGGCCGTCTTCGCGCTCAAAACTGAATGTTTCTATCAGTGTCGTCTCATGGGTCGTGTGGACTTCACGTTTCCAGGCCATTCCCGCCAGATATTCTTCACGGTCGACGAAAGGCGCTGTCGAAAACTGGTAAGACCCGTCGGCCATTTTCCTGCGTCTCACACCAAAATGCTCGATGTAGACGCCGCTGTTCTTCAGGCGGAAATCTGGGCAGTAATTGCGCCGACCTGTATCACCGATGTGGTGTTCGTAGTCGGGCTCGTATTCATACTCGACGCCGTTTTCGTAGAGCCAGTTCGCGATCATCAGCTCTTCAAAACTCTTTACCTGTTCGCCCTGCAAGGTGCGCAGGTCCGCCTTTTCGATGAACGTGTAGTATTCGTGCTTTTGCTTGAAATCCCACTCGCTCTTTTCATCTAGCCGGGCGAATGAAAACCATCCGATGATGGATTTCGATACCTCGGAAACGGTTTCGACAAGCGCTCGCAGGATTTCCTTGAGAAGCGCCAGAAACGCTTTGTCATCGGTCGCGTGTGCGGCGAGCGCAGGCTTGTTGCCTTCGACTGCACCAATGATGTCGTATGCCAGTGCGTGGAATGTTCGCGCTTCCAAAGGCTGGCCACAGCGCAACTCGATACGCTCCGACATCTCCTTCGCAGCATCTCGAGCGAAAGCCAGCAGGAGAATTTCTTCGGGTTTCCGGATACCCGCTTTCACCAAATATGCCGCCTTGGCCGTGATGACGCTTGTCTTCCCAGAGCCCGCCCCTGCAAGGACGAGCGTCGCATCCTCATCGGCAACGATGGAAAGCCTCTGCTCAGGTGTAAGCGGGTTTTTCTCGAATGTGTCGAAGAACTCCTGCCACCGCAGGACTTCCTCCCTTTCGAAGAGCTCAATGGCCTGATTTCGCCGAGGCCCTGGGGCATTGATGAACTCGCGGATCTTCCGGATCTGCCCAAAATGAACTTCGCCGATTGCTTCGATGCGGAGTTTGGCGAAAAGCGTTTTTTCGAGCGTTCGGCCTGCATCTAAAACAGGAGAAAGAACGCATGCCGCTGGATACCTGGTTGGCAGGCCAAGCCCATCTATCACACGCAAGATGGCGTCAATTTCGCTGCGTTTTTCCTCAAAGAGCTCGATATTGAACGCGCTCCAGGCTTCTTGGACTTCCCGCGCAAAGACGTTTGCAGGCCTATGGTTGGCGCCTTTCAGAGCCACGACACTGCCATCGTCCATCTCGATGCGGACCGTCGTCCCCAACAAGCCCTTGGTTACCTTTGGTGGAGCCGTGAGGTTTTTCAGATGAACTTTTCGACCGCGACGCGCATCGATGATCAGTTGAAGATCGCGATGCTCAATCCCTCGGGCATGGGTCCCGAACGGATTGAGTAGTAGGGACAAAAACGGTTTAGGTTCAACGCGCATCAGGTCAGTTAACTCGCTTGCGGGAACGTTCCCATACAACTCCTGCATAGCTCGTCCGACTTGCTGCCAAGCTAGGGAAGAGAAAATCATTTGTCATCAGCAGTTTCGTCGGGGGAATGGGATGCGAAACCACCCAAGAAATCCGCCGATTTACGATGGCATCCCGAGCAACGCGCCTACCGCGTGTTCCGTCTATGTTGCCATCGACGCCGTTCGGATCGCACGTCTGGGTTTTGGCGGGGTTCGCAGGCAGGACATTGAAAAGTAATGGTAAAAGTGGACCGAACTGAAACAGGCGAGGTTCGCCCAAACTGAGACTTAGGGCCATTCTGAGCCCCACTTCAGCCAGGCGGTGCGTCTATATGGTTCGGTCGGTTACTGCAAACCCCTTTGATAACACGGAAAAATCCGTGCCCGTCAGGGCGGTGTCGCTGGTTCGCAATGGGGATAATGGCGGAGGAGGTGGGATTCGAACCCACGGTGCGCTTTCACGCACGCCGGTTTTCAAGACCGGTGCAATCGACCACTCTGCCACTCCTCCGGCACTCGCACACCCTTAAGCGGGCCAACGCGATTCTGAAAGACGTGACGTGCGGGGTGCTTTCGGTTGGGTTACAGGGGAAAATCGCCAAGCTCGGGCATGCATGCTTTTCTTGTGGCCCGCGAGGCGTTATCTTGCGCTCCAAGGGCAAATCGCCCACCGTTTCGATCAAAGAATCCGGGCAAACCGGCTCGAGCGCATCAAGCGCATCGACAGGCAAGGAAACAGGCATGCTGAACCCGAACATACGCCTTTCACGATGCGCCCTGAGGGCCAAGCGCGTGGGGCCGCTTCTTGGCCTGATCGGAGTTTTGGCGCTTGCGGGCTGCGAAGAGGGGGGCAGCGGGCTCGATTTTCTCAAGCCCAAGCCGAAATCGGAGAGCGGCGTTGCGCAGGCCTCGTCCACCACCACGCTGGTGGAGCGCGACGTGGAGGCGCCGGAGGTCTTTCAGGTGACTGACCGCGGTCTGTGGGACGGGCGGCCCTCGTTGGGCGGTGTGTGGGTGGCGCATCCGGATGTGGACGAGCCCGAGAGGGTGATCATTCGCAATACCGAGAACGGCAAGTTCGTGATTGGTGCGTTGTTCCGGCGCGAACGCAACAATCCAGGCCCGGCGATCCAGGTGTCGTCGGACGCGGCCAGCGCGCTCGGCATGCTGGCTGGGGCCCCCGCGAGCCTTAATGTAACCGCGCTGCGCCGAGAGGCCCAGCCCGACCCGGCGGCAGAAGAGGCTATGGCCGAGGCGTCGACCGAGGAGATCGCCGCGCCCGACGGTGTGGAAACCTCCGCGCTCGATCCGGTGGGCACCGCCACGGCGGCTGTCGAGGAGGCCGAGGCGCAGGCCGCACCGGCCCCCGCGCCCAAACCCGCAACGCCCACGCAAAACTCGTCGCTCGACAAGCCCTACATCCAGATCGGCATTTTCAGCGTCGAGCAGAATGCCCAGAACACCGCCACCTCCATGCGCCAGAACGGCATGGTGCCGACCGTGCTCAAGCAGAGCGCGAGCGGCAAGACCTTCTGGCGCGTCATCGTCGGCCCCGCTGCCACCGCCTCGGAGCGCTCGGTGCTCCTTCGCAAGGTGAAGGACATGGGCTTCGGCGATGCCTATCCCGTGACCAACTGAAGCTGATCCCCCATGACCCGTTCTGCCATCGTCCGTTCAATCCATCTACCGCTCTTCGCGGCGCTGCTCGGGTTCTTCCTTGCCCTCGGCTCCGTCGCGCAGGCCTTCGACACCCGCGCACAGGCGGCCTATGTGCTCGACATGACCACCGGCACGGTGCTGCTCGACAAGAATGCCGACACGCCTCTGCCGCCGGCCTCCATGTCGAAGCTGATGACGCTCTACGTGGCCTTCGAGGCGATCCGCGACGGGCGTCTCTCGCTCGACGAGCGCCTGCCGGTCTCGCAGCACGCGATGGATTACGGCGGCTCCACGATGTTTCTCGACACCACCGACAGGGTGCGGGTGGAAGATCTCATCCGCGGCATCATTGTGCTTTCCGGCAACGATGCCTGCGCGGTGATCGCCGAGGCGCTCAGCCCGGATGGCACCGAGGCGGGCTTTGCGCGCTACATGACCCAGCGCGCCCAGCAGATGGGCATGACCAATTCGACCTTCCAGAATTCCAATGGCTGGCCCGCGGCGGGCCACCTGATGAGCATGCGCGACCTCGGCCTGCTGGCGCGCCACATTATTGAGGATTTCCCCGAATTCTACCCGATGTTCGCGGAGACCGAGTATGAATTCGATGGGCGCGCCCCGCAGAACACGCAAAACCGTAACCCGCTGCTGCGCCTCGGCATCGGTGCCGACGGGCTCAAGACCGGGCACACCCAGCGCGCGGGCTACGGGCTGGTGGGCTCCGCCAAGCAGGGTGAGCGCCGGGTGATATTCGTGATCTCCGGGCTCGACTCCGCGCAGCAACGGGCGGAAGAGGCGCAGAACATCCTCAACTGGGCCTTCCGCCAGTTCACTGAGAAATCGCTCGCGAAGGCCGGCACGCGGATCGCCGAAGCCGATGTTTGGATGGGCGAGGCGCCTTCCGTGGGCCTTGTGCCGGCGGAAGACATCACTGCGCTCGTTCCTGTGCTCTCGCAGGATGAGGTGCCCGCGCAGGTGGTTTATGAGGGCCCAGTACGCGCACCCGTTTCCAAGGGCGACGAGTTGGCGCGACTGGTGCTTACGCCCGAAGGGCTGCCGGAGGTCAACATTCCGCTCTATGCCGAGATGGATGTGCCAAGCGGCGGCTTTCTCGTGCGGCTGAAAACCGTCTCCGGGCTGTTGCTCTCGCGCCTGCAACAGGGGCCAGAGGAGCAGTCTTGAGCGCGCAAGGGGCCTTCATCACCTTCGAGGGCATCGACGGTTCCGGAAAATCCACGCAGGCCCGAAGCCTTGCCGCGCATCTCGAAGGGCAGGGGCGCGAGGTGGTGCTCACCCGCGAGCCCGGCGGGAGCCCGGGCGCCGAGGAAATCCGCAAACTTCTGCTCGAGGGCGAGGCCGACCGGTGGTCGGCCGACACAGAGATCCTGCTGTTCACCGCCGCGCGCCGCGATCATCTGGAGCGGGTGATCGAGCCGGCGCTTGCCGAGGGTCGCGTGGTGATCTGCGACCGGTTTGCCGACAGCACCCGCCTCTATCAGGGCCTGCGCGGAGCGGGGCTGCGCCGCAAGGTGGACGAGCTTCACCGCCTGATGATTGGCCGCGAACCCGACCTGACCCTTCTGATCGACATGGACCCGACAGAAGGCCTTTCACGCGCGCTTGGCCGCAAGGGCCACGAGGAGCGCTTCGAGAGCTTCGGGCTCGATCTGCAGATGCGGATGCGCGCGGGCTTTCTGGCTCTGGCGGAGGAATTCGCAAGCCGGTTCGCGGTGGTCGACGGCGCCGGCGCGCCGGAAACGGTTGCGGAGCGGGTGGCGCTGGCCGTAGCCTCGCGCATGCCATGAAAGACCTGCCATGACAGACGAGAACGCCCCCGAACCCGACAGGATAGACGGTGCGCCGCATCCTCGTGAGACGCTCGCGCTCTATGGGCAGGGCGCGGCGGAGGCGGCCTTTCTGCAGGCTTTCAACTCCGGCAGGCTGCATCACGGCTGGCTGCTCTCTGGCCCGCGCGGGGTGGGCAAGGCCACGCTCGCCTGGCGCATTGCGCGCTTCCTGCTCGCCACACCGCCGGCAGGGCAGGAAGGCGGGCTCTTCGGTGATGCTCCGCTCGCGCCAGACCGGCTCGATATCCCGCCCGAGCATCCCGTGGCGCGGCGCGTGGCGCAGCTCTCCGAGCCCGGGCTGCATCTCTTGCGCCGCGGCGGGGCAGGGACCTCGGAGAACGATCGCTACAAGAACTATCTGGAGGGCAAGTTCTCGCAGGTCATCCGTGTCGACGAGGTGCGGGAGCTCGCCAGGTTCGTCGGTTTGAGTGCAGCCGATGGCGGGCGGCGCGTGGTCATCGTCGACAGTGCCGACGAGATGAACCCTCAGGCCGCCAACGCGCTTCTGAAGATGCTCGAAGAGCCGCCCGCGCGCACCACCATGCTGCTCATCAGCCACCAGCCGGCGCGGCTTCTGCCTACCATCCGCTCGCGCTGCCGCGACCTGCGCCTCGTGCCCTTGGGAGCAGAGGACATGGCGGCGGCGCTGGCGCAGGCCGGGGTGGAGCCGGGTGAGAACGCGCAGGGCATCGCCGAGCTCTCTCGTGGTTCGGTGGGCGAGGCGGTAAGGCTCGCGCAGCTCGACGGTCTGGCGCTCTACGGTGCGCTCATGGAGATCGCGGGCAGCCTGCCCCGGCTCGACAGGGCGCGCGCGCAGAGCCTTTCGCAGGCCGCCGCCACGCGCGGCGCCGAGGCCAGGCTCGACCTGCTTTTTGGGCTTACGGAGCTCATGCTCGCCCGGCTCGCACGCACCGGCGCCACCGGGCAGCCACCCCCTGAGGCGCTGCCCGGCGAGGCCGATATCCTCACGCGCCTCGCCCCTGATGCCCGCAAAGCCCGCGCGTGGGCCATGGCTGCGGAGGAGATCGGCAGCCGAGCGCGCCACGGGCGGGCGGTGAACCTTGACCCTGCGGCGCTGGTGCTTGATACGGTGCTCAAGTTGCAAGTCACCGCCAGAGCCTGAGGACGAACGCCCGCCGATGCCCGCCGAGGTCACGATCACCGACAGCCATTGCCATCTCGATTTCGAGACGTTCGAAGCCGAACGGTCCGACGTGATCGCGCGCGCGCGTCAAGCCGGTGTGGCCCGGATGGTGACGATCTGCACGAAGCTCCGGCTCGAGCCGCAGGTGCGCGCCATTGCCGAGGCCTTTCCCGAGGTGTTTTACGCCGCTGGCACCCACCCGATGAGCGCGGCCGACGAGCCCTTGGCAACGGTGGATGAGCTCGAGCGATTGGCGGAGCATCCCAAGTTCGTCGGGATCGGCGAAACGGGGCTCGACTATCACTATACCGCCGAGAGCGCGGCCGTGCAGCAAGAGAGCTTGCGGGTTCATATCGAGGCCGCGCGGCGCACCCGACTGCCGCTCATCATCCATGCCCGCGATGCAGATGACGATATGGTGCGCATCCTTGCAGATGAGATGAAGAACGGCGCATATACCTGTGTTATGCATTGTTTTTCTTCCGGTGAAGCCCTTGCGCGCACGGCGGTCGACCTTGGGTTTTACCTCTCCATGTCGGGCATCGCCGCCTTCCCCAAGAGCCAGGAGCTGCGCGACATCTTCGCCGCCGCGCCGGTCGATCGCATCCTTGTTGAAACCGATGCCCCCTATCTCGCACCGCCACCCTATCGCGGCAAACGCAACGAACCGGCCTACACCGTTCACACCGCCAAAGTGGGGGCGGAGGTATTCGGGCTCGACTGGCCCGATTTCGCGGCGCAGACCGAGGCCAATTTCGAGCGCCTTTTCTGGAAGGCCGCCGCCTGATGGGAGAACTTCGTTTCACCATCCTCGGTTGCGGCTCATCCGGCGGGGTGCCGCGCCTCGGCAACAACTGGGGTGACTGCGACCCGGAAAACCCCAAGAACGCCCGACGCCGCTGCTCGATGCTTGTCGAGCGCGAAAGCGAAGACGGCACCACCCGCGTGCTGATCGACACCTCGCCCGACCTGCGCGCGCAGCTGCTCGATGCCGGCATAGGCGCGCTCGATGCGGTGGTCTACACCCATGACCATGCCGACCATGTGCACGGACTCGACGATCTGCGAATGATCGTCTTCAACATGCGCCGCCGAGTGCCTGTCTGGGCAGACGGCGACACGCAGAACACACTTTTTTCTAGGTTCGGATATGCATTTATCCAACCTGATGGCTCTCCTTACCCCCCGATTTTGGAGATGCACACTATAAAAGGCGATATTGAGGTGGATGGGGCCGGAGGCCCGATTACCCTGCAGCCCTTCAAGGTGAATCACGGCTCGATCGATGCTCTGGGCTTCCGTATCGGCGATCTGGCCTACCTTCCCGATGTGGCCGAGATCCCCGAGGCGACGTGGCCCGCGCTTTCCGGTCTGGATTGCTGGGTGCTCGACGCGCTGCGCCGCACCCCGCATCCCACGCATTCGCATCTGGAGCAATCGCTTGAATGGATCGCCCGCGCCGCGCCGCGCCGGGCGGTGCTCACCAATATGCATATCGACCTCGATTACCAGACTGTCGAGGAGGAAACCCCCGATCATGTCACGCCCGCCTTCGACGGGATGGTGATCCGCTACACGGACTGAGCCCTTGCAGGCACTTCTCGACGTCATCCTGCCGGTCTTCCTCGTGATCGGTTTCGGCTATGTGGCGGTCTGGCGTGGCTGGTTCAGCCAGTCGGGAGTCGATGGGCTAACCCGCTTCTCGCAGAATTTCGCCATCCCCTGCCTGCTCTTCACCGCAATCGCGCGGCTCGACTTGGGCCAGAGCTTCGACTGGCGCCTACTCGTGAGCTTCTACGCCGGCTCCCTTTCCGGGTTTCTCCTGGGGTTCTTCGGGGCGCGCTTTCTCTTCGGACGCGACTGGGAAGATGCCGTCGTGATAGGCTTCTGCTGTCTCTTTTCCAATTCCGTGTTGCTCGGCCTCGCGCTCACCGAACGCGCCTATGGGCCAGACGCGCTTGAGGCCAATTTCGCGATCATCGCGCTGCATTCGCCCTTTTGCTACGGTATCGGTATCTCGGTGATGGAAATCGTGCGCGCGCGTGGGCAGGCCGGGTTTGCCGTGGTGGGGCGGGTGCTGAAGGCCATGTTCTCCAACGCGCTCATCCTCGGCATCGGCGCGGGGTTCATCGTCAACTTCTCAGGTGTCCCGCTGCCCTCCGTGCTGAACGACGCGCTTGATCTCATGGTGCGTGCGGCCCTGCCTGCGGCCATCTTCGGGATGGGTGGCGTGCTGGCCAGCTACCGGGCCGAGGGTGACCTGCGCATCGTGCTCTATATCTGCCTCGTCGCGCTCGTCGTACACCCCGCCATCACCCGTAGCCTCGGTCTGCTTCTCTCGCTTCCTGTCGAGGCAACGCGCTCTGCGGTACTCACGGCGGCGATGGCACCAGGCGTCAATGCCTATATCTTCGCGTCGATTTATGGCCGGGCGATGCGCGTGGCGGCGACGGCCGTGCTTGTGGCGACAGCATTGACGATTTTGACGGCTTGGCTGTGGCTTTCCTATCTTCCATAGACGACCTGGACGGGTAATTTATCCACAGAAATAGCAGTCAGAATTCATAAATACTGTCTTGTCTCGCCGGAAGGTTCTCTTCACTCCTGTGCGCGCAAGACCTGTGCGGGCTTTGCCGAAACAGGGCCGTAGGCAAAGCCGAGGCCTGCCGCGAGGCTCACCAACGCGCCGCCGAGGACGATGGCAATGCCCGAGCCCCATGCTACCTCGAAGCTCGTATCCATCACGTAATGGCTTACCGCCCAGCCGCCGCCGATGCCCGCGCCGAGCGCCACCGCGCCCGCCGCCGCGCCAAGGAGAGCCGCGCGCAAGGTAAGACCTGCGAAGATTCGTGCTCTGGTCGCGCCCAGCGTCTTCAGGATGGCGGCTTCGTAGCTCCTGGCCCGCTGATCTGCCGCCGCAGCGCCGATCAACACGAGGAAACCGGTGAGCAGCGTCGCCGTGGCTCCCCATGCCGTTGCGGAGGCCAGCCCGGCGAGCAGGTCGGAAACCTGTGCGATGGCATCGCGCACGCCGATGGCCGTTATGTTGGGATAAGCCTCTGATATATCGCGCAAGAGCCCGGCCTCCGCCTCGGCCTCGGCATAGACGGTGGCAATGAAGCTGTGCGGGGCGCCGGAGAGGGCCGCCTCGTTCATCACCATGATGAATCCCATGCCCGCGGTGGAAAAATCCACCTCGCGGAAGGAGGTGAGCGTGGCCGTGATGTCGCGCCCGAGGATGTTGACGGTGAGTTCGTCGCCGAGCTTCAGCCCCATCTCGGCGGCCTCCTCGGCAGCGAAACTCACCTGCGGAGCCCCGGTATAGCCCTCGCCCCACCAGTCACCCCCGGTGATCGTGGTGCGCTCGGGTAGAGCATTGGCATAGGTCACGCCCCGGTCGCCCTCGAGCACCCAATGGTCGCCCGCAACCTCGGCGGCGGGCCGGCCGTTGATCTCGGAGAGAATGCCGCGGAGCATTGGCGCATGGTCGACCCGGGTTACGCCTGTGTCTGCCTCCAGCCGTTCGAGAAAGCCCGGCATCTGGTCTTTCTGGATATCGACAAAGAAGAAGGCGGGAGCTTTCCCCGGCAGATCTCGCTCGTTGGCGCCGCGCAGGTTGCTATCGATCTGGCCCACGGCGGCGAGCACCGAGAGACCTAGGCCGAGCGAGAGCATCACCGGCCCCGCCGTTGTGCCGGGGCCGCCTATGGAGGCAAGCGCCCAACCAAGCGCTGCCCGCCCGCGCGCCACAGGCCTCAACCGCCGCGCAAGCCAGCGGATGCTGGCAGCGGCGAGCGTCAGAACGACCAGTGCTCCTGCGATGCCGCCTGCTGTCCAGAGCGTGAGCGTCACGTTGCCAGAGAACACAGCGGCGGCTACGAGAAGGGCCAGCACGAGACATCCGGTGAGTGCCAGATAGGGCAGGGCGGGCAAGCGTTGAGCCGCGCCCATTGCATCGCGAAAGAGCGCGGCGGCACGCACATCGCGGGCTCGGGCAAGAGGCCAGAGGGTGAAGATGAGCACCGTCAGCAGGCTGTAAAGCGTGGCCTCCCACATCGGGCCCGGGTAGATGCCGAAGGCGGCGGGAACCGGCAGACGTGCCTCGATAAGCGGCGACAGCAGGATGGGTGCGCCGACACCAAGCGCGAGCCCGGCTGCGATGCCGAGGAGCGCCAGCGCGCCCACTTGCAGAAAATAGGTTTGGAAAACAGTAGATTGGCTTGCGCCAAGGGTGCGCAGCGTGGCGATCGTGCCGGTCTTGCCGGCGAGGTAGCCGCGCAACGCCGCTGAGATGCCCACGCCCCCCACGGCGAGGCCCGAGAGGCCCACCAGCACAAGGAAGGCGCCGAGCCGGTCTACGAACTCGGCAACACCCGGCGCGCCGTTGCGCGCATCGCGCCATCTGATGCCGCTGCCCTCCAGCGCCGCTTCGGCTTCGCGTTGTAGCGCCGAGAGGTTCGCCCCTGGGGGCAGGTCGAGCCGGTAGCGGGTGGTGAAGAGCGTGCCGGGCTCCAGAAGGCCCGAGCCCTCGAGCGCTTCGGTTGCAACAAGGGTGCGCGGGCCGAGGCCGAAGCCTGCTGTGGCGTTGTCGGGCTCCGTTTCGAGCGCGGCCATAAGCAGGAAATCCTGTGTGCCGAGGCGAAACCTGTCGCCGGGGGCGAGACCCAGCCGCTCGATCAGGAGCGGATGCATGACCGCGCCGGGCAGACCATCTGCGCCGGCAAGGGCCGTGGCGAGCGGCATGGCGGGGGTCATCTCGACCTCGCCAACCAGCGGGTAGGCGCCGTCCACGGCTTTCACCTGCGTGAGGCCACGGGCGCCATCATCGGTTACCGCCATCGAGCGAAAATCCACGATCTCAGAGGCTTGTGTGGCGGCCTTCATCATCCACGCTCGCTCTTCTTGCGTGGCGAAACGATAGGTCAACTCGATCTCGGCATCCCCGCCGAGCAGCCGTGCCCCTTCGCGCGCGAGCCCCTGGCCGATGCTCTCGCGCACCGTGCCGACCGCGGCGATGGCCGCCACGCCGAGGATCACACAGCCAAGAAAGATGCGAAAGCCGCGCAGGCCTCCCCGCAACTCCCGCGCCGCCAGCTTCGCGGCGATGCGCAGGCTCATTCGGCAGCCTCGGAGGCCTTGGGCGCGCTGTCTACTTCGATCCGCCCATCGGTGAGGCGGATCACCCGGTCGCAGCGTTGCGCGAGGTCGGGGGCATGGGTGACCAGCACCAGTGTCGCCTTGTGGCGCTCGCGCAGGCCAAAGAGCATGTCGATGATCGCAGCCCCGGTGGTGCTGTCCAGATTGCCGGTGGGCTCGTCGGCCAGCAGGATCTCGGGCCGTGGCGCGGCCGCGCGAGCGAGCGCCACGCGCTGCTGCTCGCCGCCCGAAAGCTGCGACGGGTAGTGATCCAATCGTGCCCCAAGGCCCACGGTGCGCAATTCTTCCGCGGCCCGATCAAACGCGTCGCGCTTGCCCGCCAGTTCCAGCGGAACGGCGACGTTTTCAAGCGCCGTCATCGTCGGAATCAGGTGGAAAGACTGGAAAACCACGCCGAAATGGTCTCGCCTGAGCCGGGCCAGCGCATCTTCGTTCATCGCGCCCAGATCCTGCCCCAGCGCCATCACCTTGCCGCCTGTGGCGCGCTCGAGCCCACCCATGAGCATCAGAAGCGACGATTTGCCGGAACCCGACGGCCCGACGAGCCCCACCGTCTCCTGTCGGTGGACATCGAGCGAAATCGCCTCAAGTATGCGCACGGGGCCAGCGTTGCCCTGAAGCGAAAGCGACGCCTCCTGAAGCGAAAGAACCGGTGAAGCCATGAATATCTGCCTGTCTGCAAGGGATTGCCTGTCATATGGGGCCTCCACCGCGTGGGGCAAGGCACGTGGGGCCCTTCTCGCCTTGGCGCTGGCCCTTCCGGGCGCGGCCATGGCCGAGGATGTGACCATTCTCGCGCTCGGCGACAGCCTGACACAAGGCTACGGTTTGCCCGAGGCGCAGGGTTTCGTGCCGCAGCTCGAGGCGTGGCTGCGCGAGCAGGGTGCGGATGTGACGCTCATCAACGGAGGTGTATCGGGTGATACCACGGCGGGCGGTGCCGCGCGGGTGGAATGGAGCCTCACGCCCGAGGTCGACGCGATGATCGTGACGCTCGGCGGCAACGACCTCTTGCGCGGGCTCGAGCCGGAGAACGCCCGTGCCAATCTCGAAACCATCCTCGAGGCGGCCGAGGCGCGCGAAGTGGAGGTGCTTCTTGTGGGGATGCAGGCGCCGGGAAATTACGGGGCCGATTACAAGGCAGCGTTCGATGCGATCTACCCGGACCTTGCGGATGAATATAGTACGCTTCTGGCGGGGAGCTTCTTCATGGGGCTCGACATGTCGGACCCGGCGGCGGCGCGTGCGCTCTTTCAGCCCGATGGCATCCATCCCAATGCGGAAGGCGTGGCGTGGATCGTCGATGCGCTGGGGCCGTACGTGCTTGAACTTGTCAGCATAATTGATTGACCCGGAAATGAAAAAGGGCCTCGCAGGAGGCCCTTCACCTTATCTATTTGATGCGTGGCTTATGCGAGCGCAATGTTGATCGCAGCTTCGCGGCCATCGCGGCCAGCTTCCACGTCGAAGGTGACCTTCTGGTCGTCCTTCAGGCCGGTGAGGCCCGAACGCTCGACTGCAGAGATGTGCACGAACACGTCTTTGCCGCCCGTTTCAGGGGCGATGAAACCGTAGCCTTTGGTGGTGTTGAACCATTTCACAGTGCCGTTGGCCATGTGTTTACTCCTAGTTTGTTTCCTGCCCGCGGAACTGCGGCAGCGTGGCTCGTCATGCCGGAATCGATTGACTGAGCCGTTGAGTAGGAGCAGATGGTCGATATAGATAACGTCGCGGCGTCTCCATGCGCGTTTTCGCGGAAAAAATCAAGGAAAATCGGAAGGGGGCAAGGCTGGGAGCGCCACGATATAGGCGCCCCGGCAGCGTACCGCCGAGGCCTTATCTCGTTGCATTAAACGAAGGCTGCGAGGTCAAAGCACCGTGACCTTGGTGCCGATTGGCACGCGCTCGTAGAGATCTTTCACATGCTCGTTGAGCATCCGGATACAGCCGTTGGAAACAGAAAGCCCGATCGTCCGAGGCGCGTTGGTGCCATGGATGCGGAAATAGGTGTCGCGCCCGTTCTTGAAGAGGTAGAGCGCCCGCGCGCCCAGCGGATTGCCGGGGCCTCCCGGCTGGCGATAGCTGTCATCGGCCTTGAATTTCGCGTATGTGCCCGGCTCGCGCTGGATCATCTCGTCGGTGGGGCGCCAGTCGGGCCATTTGCGTTTCGCCTGTATCGTGGCGGTGCCGGTGAATTCGAGCCCGGCGCGGCCGACGCCCACGCCATAGCGGATCGCTTCCTGTGGGCCGGTCACGAAATAGAGGAAGTGCGCGCGCGGTAGCACCAGAAGCTGGCCCTGGCCATAGGCGGCGGAAATGCTCACCTTGGTGGGGCGGAACTGCTTGTCGATCTCGAAGCCCTGCGCGATGGCGGGCGCGGCAAGCAGGGTCGCACCGGCAGACAGGCCGGTAGCCATGAAACGGCGGCGGTCGATCATAGTGGTTTTTCCTCTGGCGCGTTCACGGAAAACGATTCTCGTTTAGTTTGCCAGTCTGCGCGGAGAAAATCAAAACCTGGTGAGGGCGCCTGTCAGCCGTCGATCACGGTGATCTGCTCGGGTGAGAGCCGATCGATGCCCGGCAGGCGTGCGATAAGATGGATGCCCATCCATATCTCGACGCCCTCCGCGCCAGGGCGCGTGTTGCGGCGCACATGCAGGTCGTCTTCCGGCATTTCGGGGGGAAGAGCGATCACGACCACGTCTTCTTCCGGATCGAAAGCGTCGAGCACGCGCGGGGCGAAGGTGGCCGCGTGCGCTTCGAGCAAGCTGCGCCAAGGGTCTATCGCCGCATGAGGTTTCGGCTCTGACTCAAGGTGCCACGGTGCCAGATCGAGCGCCTGCAGCGGCTCGTGGTCAGGAGAGGCGGCCGACAGCACATCGCTCAGCCCGTTCAGCTCTTCGCCTGGCATGTCTCGCATCGGCCCAACCTCACCTAAAGCATCTGTGGATAAGTGGATATATCCGCTTGTTTTTCAAACATATTCGGAAAACATGGCAGAAACACAGCGTTTCCTGTGCAGGGGTCAATCAGGCTTGCGGCGCGGGGTTGGCACCGGCGCGACGCATGACGAAACGCAGCGTGGCGCGGGGCAGGCGGGCCAAGGTGCGAGCGAGCAGGCGAGGATATTCCACCTCGCCGGCGAGCAAGCGCAGGTAGTCGCCCTTGAGGCTGCGCGAGGCGCGAAAGGTGCTGGCGAAGAAGGGCGCGAGCGGGCGGGCGAAGATCACCGGTCGCAGGATGCGCGCCGCGCGCAGGCCCGTGCGGATCGGCCTTGTGGCCGGGCGGTAGCGCGCAAGGGCCGTGCCGGGCGCGCCTTGCGCCACCGCCTCCGCCACGGCCTGAGCCGCCAGCGCGCCGGAATGGATGGCATGGCCGATGCCCTCGCCGGTGATCGGATCGACGAAGCCAGCCGCATCTCCGGCGAGCAGCACATGGCCCCGGCCCGGCACGCTACGATAGCCGCCGAAAGGCAGGAAGTGGCCCTTCACCTTCACGGACGATCCATCTCCCAGCAACGCGCGATAGCGGGCCAGCGCCGCCTTCATGTCGGGGTTGCGCGTCTGCAGCCCGCCAATACCCACCGTTGTGCTGCCTGCCTTGGGAAAAGACCAGCCATACCCCCAATCCGCCGCTGCGAAATCCACGCGGATCGGGCTTTGAGTGTCCGGATGCTGGCTTTGCCCTTCGATCTCCAGCGCGAAGCCGATACGGCGCTTGTCGAATGGGGCGCCGAAGAGCGCGCGGGCCACGATGCTCTGCACCCCGTCAGTGCCGATGAGGCAGGTAAACAGCAGTGTTTCACCGCTTGCAAGCGTCAAGGAGTTGTTTTCGATATCAAGTGCTTCCACCCGGTTGTTCGTGTAATCCACGGCGCCGGCCGCGCGGGCGCGTTCGAGCAGAGCCAGGTCGAACTCCCAGCGCATGGTCAGCCATGCGGGCGGCACATTGTCCATCCGCGCGAGCTTTTCGCCCTTCATGAAGAACTCGAAGACCTCGCGGCGCTCGAAGAGCGGGTCGTCGGTGGAGAGGCCGAAGATTTCCCACAAATGCGTGGCGCAGCGCCCGGTAACGAGCCCGCCACAGAGCTTGGCGCGCGGAAAGCTGGCCTTGTCGACGAGCGCCACGGAGAGCCCCGCGCGCCGGGCGGTGACGGCGGCGGCCGTGCCGGCGGGGCCGGCTCCTAGGATCACAAGGTCGAATGACGGCATGGGTCTTTCCGGGCGAAACGCTTTCCCCGTCTACATAAACCGCAAGGGCGCAGGGGCAAAGAGCCTTCTCCCTCGCACGTCAGGCCTTGCAATCAGATGGCCGCCCAATCGCTGAAGCGGTAGGGCTGGTGCGGGCGGTACCCCGCGAGGCGCGCGGGTCGGCGCCATCTCCGTTCCTGTCTTGTTGTCATCACTGCTCTCCTCGTTACCCGCATTCTGCACTCGAATTCTGCCGAGGCGAGGGCGCGGAGAGGGTAAATCCGTGCCGGGAATGTGGTCAGACCGCTGCGGCAGGGCCCGGTTTCCGCCAGACCGATCGCGGGGCTGCATGATACAGAGGCGGGTTGGGCTCTGCGCTAGCCTTTCTGAAACGGCAGCGCATCGCACGGCGCAACAACCCAGCGAACCGAAGGCGAATTGGGCGCACCACGGAGGCGTTATCCTTGGTGCGCCCGTTCGATCACGCGGTCATTTGATCAGGCAAAGGTCACACCGTGATCGCGCATGGGCAGCTCCGCAACGCGCAGGTCGAGCCCCGCGATCGCGTTGGCGAGAGCAGGCGCGGCCGGAGGCGTGCCCGGCTCGCCGATCCCTGTCGGCGCTTCGGCGGATGGCACGATATGCGTCTCGATGCGCTTGATGTCGCTGATGCGCAGCGGTTCGTAATCGGGGAAGTTGTATTGCTCCACCGCTCCGCCATCGAGCGTGATCCGCTCGCGCATTGCATGCCCGATCCCGTAGCCTATGGCGCCTTCGAGTTGGGCGCGCACGATGTCGGGGTTGACGGCGATCCCGCAATCCACGGCGGCGGTGATCTTCTCGATCCGGATGCCGTCTTCGAGCGAGCCCGAGATCTCGACCACCTCCGCCACGTAGGAGCCGACGGACTTGTGCACGGCGATCCCCTGCACGTGGCCCTCGGCGGGCTTGCCCCAGTTGGCCTTCTCGGCCACCAGCTTCAACACGCCGGCCTTGCGCTCCGCGTCCTTGCCGCCGCCTTCGAGATAGGCGAGGCGAAAGGCAACCGGATCGCGCCCCGCGGCCTTGGCGGCCATGTCCATCATCACTTCCATCACATAGGCCGTGTGCGTATGACCCACCGAGCGCCACCACAAGACAGAGGTGGCTTTTTCCGTGTCGGTCAGTCCCACCGCCATGTTGGGGATCGTGTAGGGATTGTCCGCCAGCCCTTCGACCGTCGAATGATCGACACCGTCCCGCACGGCCATGCCCTCGAAAGCGGTGCCCTTCATGATAGACTGGCCCGCGACCTGGTGCTCCCAGCCAACGATATTGCCCTCGGCATCGAGGCCCACGCGCACCTTGTGGCCCGTAGCGGGGCGGTAGTAGCCGCCGCGAATGTCGTCCTCGCGGTCCCAGACCAGTTTCAACGGGCGTGAGCGATCCGTCATCACGAAAGCAAGCCCGGCTTCCACCTGGTAATCCGCGTCGGGCGTGGCCCGGCGGCCGAAGGATCCGCCCGCCAGCACGGTGTTGATGTGGATCTTCTCAGGCGGCAGCTCGAAGATCTGCTGGTAGGCCATGTGCGGCCCGGTCGGCATCTGCGCGCCGTCATGCAGCACGATGTCGCCCTCCGCGGTCTGTTCGATGGTGCAATTGAGCGGCTCCATCGGCGCATGCGCAAGGAGGGGGAAATAGAAGGTCTTCTCCAACACGGTTGCCGCGCCCTCCATCGCAGCGCCAACCGCGCCGCGATCGGCCTTGTTGACGTTGTAGACTGGCGCGGCCTCGAGCGCGGCCATCACCTCGTCGCGGATCTCGGCGGAAGAGCGGGTTTCGGCGGCGGAGGTGTCCCATTCCACCTCGAGCGCATTGCGCGCCTGCATGGCGGCCCATGTATTCTCGGCATAGACGGCGACACCGTGCTTCGTGGGCAGGGTCATGGCCATGATGAAGCCCTTTACCTCTTTCGCCGCGCTGTCGTCGAACCCGGCCACCAAGCCGCCGCGCTGCGGTGTGCGCTTGATCATCACCACCATCTGGTTCGGAAGCTGCACATCCATGGCGAACTTGGCCCGGCCGTTCACCTTGATCGCGCTATCCACCCGGCGGGTGGCCTCATTGCCGATGATCTTCCATTCCGAGGGGTCACGCAGGCGCGGGGTTTCGGAAGGAGCCATGCCGCTCGCGGCGGCCACGAAATCGCCCAGCGGTGCCGAGTTGCCACCACCGGAGATCACGCCATTCTGAATGTCGAGCGTCGCGGCATCCACGCCCCATGCATCCGCGGCCGCCTTGATGAGCATCTCGCGCGCATTGGCGCCGGCGGTGCGGTATTGGGCCCATGAATTGGCCATGGCCGTAGATCCGCCTGTGCCCTGAAAGGGACCGAAAAACAGGTTGTTATAGACTTCCGGGTTCGACGGTGCGAATTCGTAGCCGATCTGGTCCATCCTCACGCCAAGCTCTTCGGCGATCAGCGTGGAGAGCCCGGTGGCTGGCCCCTGACCCTTCTCGAAATGCTTGATGATGGCCACGACCTTGCCGTTGCTGTCGATTTTCACGAAGGGATTCAGCATGGCATCGGCGCGGTCAGAGGCGGCGGCCGCCCCGTTCGAGTGCGTTCCGACATAAAGGACGGCGGTGGCTGCGGCGGCGCTTTGCAGGAAACCGCGGCGGGAAATTCGTGCAGTCATCTGTCTCATGCCTCCAGGATTTCGGCCGCGCGCAGAACCCCGGCGCGGATGCGTTGGTAGGTGGCGCAGCGGCAGGCGTTGCCATGCATGTAGGTGTCGATGTCTTCGGCCGTCGGCTTGGCGTTCTCCCGCAGAAGGCCCACGGCATTCATGATCTGCCCGGACTGGCAGTAGCCGCATTGCACCACGTCCAGTTCGAGCCAGGCCTGCTGCAGGGCGGCGCCGATCCTGTCGTTTTCGATGTGCTCGATCGTGGTGACCTCGGCGCCCTCCACATCCTCGATATAGGTCTGGCAGGAGCGCACCGGCTCGCCGTCCAGATGCACGGTGCAGGCGCCGCAAGAGGCCACGCCGCACCCGAACTTGGTGCCTGTCAGCTTCAGCTCATCCCGGATGACCCAGAGCAGTGGCGTTCCGGGATCGGCTACGACGGTATGGGTTTGACCGTTCAGTTTCAGCGTTGTTGCCATGTGGTTCAGGTTTCCTCTCTGGTCTCTTCTGGCCTTCGGTGCGCGCATTCGGCGCTGGCGTTCCGCGCAACCCGATGCGCCGAATGATAGGGATGGGCACCTTTCTCATACAGATAGTGCCGCTCGCCGAGAGGTCACTCGCTTGTGAGCCCGGCGTCGCTTTGCCCTACTTCCGCAGTCAGCCCGCGCCGTTTCCCCGTCTTCAGCAAAGATAGCATCGTCGCTCCGCCCAGCCGTGCCTGATCGTCCGAATGTTCTGCCTATTCCTCCAGCCCGGCTGCCCGAAACTGGCCGCGGGGCCGAAAGCCTCGTCGGGCGACCAATGCAGACGTGCAAACGACCGCTCGTCGCGTGCGCGAGCGAGAGCGGCGCTTGCCCGCGCTATCGGTTTTTTTTTGAACGTGTTTCGGGCGCGCGTCAGACCGCTCTTCACAAACAGGAAGTGGCAAGCCGATTTCCGGCCTGCCACTTACCTTCACTCGAGGACCGAGGACCGAGGACCGAGGACCGAGGATCAGATGATCAGATCTTCCATCGCGTCTCCTCCGGTGGCGGAGCAAGTGCCGCCGCTTGCGCTTTCGTCCATGTTCTTGGTCATCAGCGCCATGACATCCTCGATCGTGAGGGTGTCATCCTCTGAATGCGGCATATAGGGCGGCAGATTCACGCTTGCGCTGTCATCGGGCGGCGGTGTGTCACCTGAGCCTTTCGTGCCGCCGGTGCCCTTGGTGCTGCCGGTGCCCTTAGTGCCGCCGGTGCCTTTCGTTCCAGCAGTGCCCTTGGTTCCCTTGGTGCCCTTGGAACCATTGGTGCCTTTCGAGCCACCAGTGCCTTTGGTTCCACTGGTTCCCTTGGAACTCCCCGTGCCCTTGGTGCCGCCAGTGCCATCCGACCCTCCGGTGCCCTTGGTTCCGCTGGAGCCCTTGGAGCCCCCGGTACCCTTGGTCCCTCCGGTTCCATCCGATCCGCCAGTGCCTTTCGAGCCGCCCGTGCCCTTGGTTCCGTTGGAGCCCTTGGACCCTCCGGTGCCCTTGGTCCCTCCGGTTCCATCCGATCCGCCGGTGCCTTTCGAGCCGCCCGAGCCCTTGGTCCCAACTGTGCCCTTGGTTCCGCCGCTTCCCTTCGAGCCACCGGTTCCCTTCGTGCCCGCCGAACCCTTGGTCCCCTTGGTTCCCTTTGACCCCCCGGAGCCATTTGAGCCACCCGTGCCTTTCGTGCCACCAGAGCCTTTGGTGCCATTGGAATTGTCATCGTCCTGGGGGTCATCATCCTTGGTGTGTTCGAATTCCTTGGCGATCTTGTCTTGGTACCAGGAGGCGAACGATTTTCCTTCGACGCCGCCGTTGTGATAAGACTTGGACGAACTCGCGCTGGCACAGCTTCCGCCCGTGCCCTTGGTGCCACCGGTGCCCTTCGTGCCGTGCGAGCCCTTGGTGCCCTTGCCGCCGCCAGAACCCTTGGTGCCGCTCGAGCCCTTCGTGCCCTTGCTGCCCTTGGTCCCTTTCGAACCCTTTGTGCCCTTCGTGCCGCCCGAGCTTTTCGTGCCGCCCGAGCCTTTTGTGCCACCAGTGGCATCGTCGTCATCGGTATCTGCAAAGCGATTCACAAGCTCTTGTGAATGCCAGTTCTCGAACCGGCTGAAAAAACCGTGCTTGGGCCCGTTCCAAAAAGACATCATTCCACTCCACTCGTTAAGAGCCCGCTAAGCCTTTATTTTCGGGAAGGTTTTTCGCGGCAACTCGCACACTGATAACGCTTGAGGTTAAGGGGATGCCGCATTTTCGCCAAACTTTTGACGACATATCACCCGGTTTCGCGCTCCGAGGCGATCAGCGCGGCTACAATGCCGGGGCAGAGCCAAGTTCTGTTTCCGAATCGTATCTCTTCCGTAAGTTTCGGCTCAGGCGAATCGCTCCGAATCATGGCCGGGAACACGAATCGCCCGCCACGCCGTTTCCACAAAACCGCCCATTTGATCGTTTACTACCCCCCGGAAGCAATAGATCCGGGGCGGGCTTCGCCCGGCACCCGGAAGCATGGCGCGGGACGCAAATGAAAAAGAAGAAACGGGTTAACAAGATCGGGCAGATTACGGCCAGCGCGGAGAAGGTCTTCGGCGAAAGGCCGGATCACGTGACGGCGCCGGGCGGCGAGAACCGGTCGAGCTTCCGGCTCCACTTCCGCGATTTCTCGGTCGTTGCAACCCTGCGCCCCAATTTTCAGCGCACGCATCTCGAGGCCTTCACGCTCAGGCGGCTCGCGCCCCATTGCGACGACGTTCCCGAATGCCTTGGCGTCGACGGCAAGATCATGTTCCAGTCCGACGTAGGCGAACGGCGCCTCAACCACGAGATCGTCATGGCCTCGCCCGAGGCGCGCATCGATCTGGCGAGCGAGGCGGTGGCCACGATCTTCCGGATCCAGCGGGCCGGGCGACAGGCGGGCCTCGAAGACGTCCTTCCGCATCTCGGCCGAAATCGCGACTGGATCGAGAATTTCGTCGATACCGCCGAGTTTCTCGCCCGGCTCTCGGAAGGGCGCGTGAAGGGCATCGACAAGGTCGCGCTCTGCGAGCGGATCGACACGGGATCGGTGCAATTTCTCAAATGGGATTGCCGCTCGGGCAATGCCGCTATCGGCCCGGACGACCGGATGCGCTGGTTCGATTTCGAGTATTCCGGCATCCGTCACGGCGCGGAGGATTTCGCGTGGCTGCTGGGCGATGAGGTGTGGCCGCTTCCACCCGAGACCATGCAGGAGATCATCACCGAAGCTTATGACCATCAGCAGGTGCATGAGCTCGACGCGTATCTCGACTATCTTGCGCTCTACACTGCGCTCCACTGCGTTCAGCGGCTCAAGCTCATCGTCGGCGATGCGGAGAAGCGCGGATGGATCTCGAAGCGCCGCGTGCTCAAGTACGATTTCGTGGGTACGCATCCCGAATTCGCCTTGCAGGTTTGCCGGGTGGGTGCGTTCTTCGCCGCGCGGAGCCCGCTCACCCTACCGCTCGCCCGCGACTTCGAGGAGGCGGAGCGCGCCTTTCTCGGCCTGCTCCGGCAGGGGCTCGCCGCGAAACAGATGGAGGTGCAGGCCTCATGCTGATGCAGACTGCCGGGCTGGAGGCCGGAAACGGCCTCACCGTTCTCACGATCGATTCCTGGGAAGGCTTCGCGGCCTTGCGCCACGACTGGGACGCGCTTCACCGGCGAGACATGCAGGCATCGTTCTTCCTGTCATGGGAGTGGCTGGCGCAGGGGTTTCGCGCAAATCCCTATCGCTGGACGGTGCTTGCGGTGCGCGCGCTCGACGGGGCGCTCGTCTGCGTGGTGCCGCTCAAATACCGTGTGCACTGGAGCACGACCCGCGAGGAAATCCAGACCGAGCTGGAAGCCGGGGGGCGGCTCATCTGGAGCGAATATACCGGTTTCCTCTGCGAGCCGGCCCTAGAAGGCCCCGCGTTGGCGGCAGCGGCGCGCGCTCTTTCAGAGATGCCATGGGCGCGGCTCTCGATGCGCTACGTGGCGCAAAAGCGCCGGGCGGAGATCTTCACAGAAGAGCTTGCCGCCTTGGGGATGGAGGTACGCTTTCGCTCCTACCTCATCAACAAGGGCGAAACCAATAATCTGCTCTGCCCGCAAGTCGACCTGCCGGAAGACTTCGACACCTATCTCGCCCGGCAGGTCAGCGCCAACACGCGTCAGCGCTACAACAAGATGCGGCGTCGCCATTTCGACACGGGCGCCTATCGCATCGAGGTGGCCGATGCGACCTCCTTCGAGACAGAACTCGACGGGTTGCTCGAAAACTGGCTGACCCGCTGGCAGACGGTGAAAGGCGAGAGCACCGCGCGCCGGGTTGGCGGCAACTTCCGCGACATGATGATGGCCGCGCAAGCCTGCGATGCTGCCTTCCTGCCGGTTCTCTGCCAGGGCGAACGGCGGTTGGGGGCGCTGGGCCACATCCTCGACCGCCATAATGGCGTGATGCACTACATCATCGCCGGGCGCGACACCTCTGCCGAGGAGCCTTTCATCGGTGACGCGTTGCATTTCCACAGCATCGAAGCGGCGATCGACAAGGGCTATGTCTGCTACGATTTCGGCCACGGTAACGAGAGCTTCAAATACAGCTACGGCGCGGAAGATCACGAAACCGTCTATTTCGACGTCCGCCGCCCCGAGCCGGGCGCTTCAGGCTACTTCGACCTGCTCTGTCTCGGCGAGGCGATGCGGCGAATGGAGGGCTACCTGAAAGACGGCAAGGCCGAACGTGCGCAGAAGATCTGCAGGCAAGTGGCCGAACTCTTCGAGGTGTAGGTTCCGCGCTCATCGGCTTGCCCTCCGACATCATGGAGCCGAAACCTGCTTCCTACGGCATGACCTGCTCCCCTGAAAAGTCCTCGGTTTGAGGTTAGCCTGTTCTCCATTTGAGGAGACAAACGGGCGCTGGCAGACGAATTCGAACCAGTCTCAGCAAGGACAGAAGGGCTGCCCTTTATGCCGTGCCGAGACCGCGCCACTCGGCAAGAGCGACGGCACGGTTTCGTTTGAATATGTGTCGCGAGCTGAGACTTCTTTCGGAGTTGAACAGGTTGTAGATCGAGGCGTGAACTGAGGCGAATTTCTGCAGACTTCGCATGCGCCGAAAGCGCAGCATCGCTCGCTCTCTTCGTCGAAAAGGCAGGTGCGAGTTTTCCGCTCGGTTGTTTAACCAGCGGCCAGTTTCCTGGCGGTCGCTCGCGCCGATTTCCTTCAGAGCAGCGCCATAGGATCGAAGCCTGTCCGTCACGATGACCTCTGGTTGACCGTGCTTACGCATTGCTTTCTTTAGGAATTTAAGGGCAGCTTTCTTGTCGCGTGTCTTGGTCACGAAGCTTTCCAGGACTTCGCCTTCATGA
>JAVKDQ010000158.1:0-22606 GCA_040222155.1 Roseovarius sp. | reverse complement strand
TGTGCCGTGTCTCCGCTCTCGGGATCAGCGTAGAGCAGGCCGACGTAGCCCTTGCCCGGGTGCAGGAAGTCGCGCGTGTCGTCGCGAAAGATGTCCTGACCGAAGGAGAGGCTGTAAATCCCGCTCGCGGCACCGAAGAGATACAAGTCGCTCTCTCCGAGCCGTGTCGCGCCGCCCAGCCCGAACTCGAGATACCCTTCGCTCCACGCGGTCTGGCGGCCCGGCAGGCGCCCGGCGATGGGGCTGAACGCGTTGAAGAGGCCCGGCGCACCGAACCACGCGTTGGTATCCGAATAAAGGCCCACCCCGCCGCCGAGAATGAAGGTCAATTTGGAGCGTTCATCCTCGTGGATCACGGGGAAGGCAGGCGGCGCGGCGGGGGCCCGCACGGCAGTTTCCTGCGGGGCCGCCGCGACGTCGAGCGACACCACCACGCCAAGCCGCCCACCGCCATCCTCGATGGAAGTCCGATGCCGCGCGGCACGCACGGTGCCCTCCGACACGAGCCGGGAAAGGGATTGGTCGAGCAGAAGGGGCAGGTAATCCCGCCCCACAAGGCCAGCGGTGATTTCGCGAGCGGATTGGAGCGCGGCGGCGTCACGCGCCCGGTCTCCGCTCGACGTGACGATTTCGACGGTGATCCGCGCGATCTGCTGCCCGACGGCTGCCTGGCCCACCGGCAGCACCGAGGGGCCAAACTGGCCGCCTGCATCCTGCGCCGAAACCGGCACGCCCGCGCTCAGCATCGCCGAGGCGCAGGCCATGCCGGTCAGCAGAAGACCGGCCGGGATCTTCATGTCATTTGCCGAACAGCCGCGTGACGTGGCCGCCGCCATGGACATTGATGATCTGGCCGCTGACCCAGCTCGATGCCGGCGAGGCGAGGTAGAGCATCGCGTTGGCGATGTCTTCCATCTTGCCCGCCCGACCGACGAGGTTGTCGGGATGCGCCAGCTTCTCCTGCATCTCGGGCGTGACGCCGGCATCGGCGTAGCCCGGGGTGATGACTGTCCCGATCAGGACGGAGTTGACGCGCACCTTCGTCGCCAGCATGTGCGCCAGCGACACCATCATCTGGTTGAGCGCGGCCTTCGCCGTGCCATAGGGCAGGATATCATAGGCGGGCACGGCCGAGGAGAACGAACCGGAGTTCACGATCGCAGCGTTCTGGGCCTTTTCCAGATAGGGCAGGCAGGCCATGCTCATGCGGTAGGCGCTGACCGTGTTCAGGTCGTAGGACTTGAGCAGCTCTTCCCTGGGAATCGCGGCCGGGTCGGGCTGGCGCGCGCCCCAGCCCACGTTGTTGATGAGTGTCGAGACGCCGCCAAAGGCCTTGACTGTGGCGTCCACGACGGCCTGGATATCCTCGTCATTGGTCACGTCGCAGCCCATGCCCAGGACCTCGTTGCCGGTCTCCTTGGCGATGTCCGAGGCCGTGTCGGCCGACTTCTCGGCCTGCAGGTCGCAGACCATGACCTTGGCGCCAGCCCCCGAAAGCGTCTTGGCGATTTGCGCGCCGATGTTCTGCGCAGCGCCGGTGATGATGACGTTGTGGCCGTCCATGCGGAAATCGGCGAATGCGTCGAAGCTCATTGGGTATCTCCCTCTGGTTTGGATTGTCCGGTAAGGCCCGGCTTTGACTGATGCCCTGTGAGGGGCGTGACGTCAGTCGAGCTCCTGCACGCCGCCGCCGGAGACGGTCAGGATCTGCCCGCTAACCCACTCTGCCGCAGGAGAACACAGATAGAGCGCCGCGCCCGCGATGTCTGCGGGCTCGCCGAGGCGCTTGATCGGCGTGTGCTTCAGCATCGCCTGCTCGACCTCGGGGGTCAGAACGGTGGCGAGCGCCGCTGTGCGGATCGCTCCGGGCGCGATGCCGTTCACCCGGATATTCCGAGATCCGAGGTCATGGGCAATGTTGCGGGTCAGATGGCTGATCGCGGCCTTTGACGAACTGTAGGAGGCCATGCGCACGTTCTTGTTCTCCGCCGACATCGACGAGATGTTCAGCACGGCACCGCGGCCGGCCCTTTCCATGTGCGGCACGGCGAGTTGGGTCAGCCGGAAGGGCGCGAAGACGTTGATCTCATAGGCCCAGCGGAAATCTTCCATCGGCATGTCGAAGGGCTTCGGCCCGCCGCCGCCTGCGTTGTTCACGAGGATCGACAGGCTGCCGAAATTGTCGATCGCCGCCTGCACCGCCGCCTGAAGGTCTTCTTCCTTGGTGACGTTGCAGGCGACGCCCACCGCCTTGCCGCCGGCCTCGGTGATGCCCTTGGCGACTTCGTCTGCAGTCTCCTGCTTGAGGTCGCTGACAACGACGGCGGCACCTGCGCCGGCGAACATCTCTGCAATGCCCTTGCCGATACCGGCACCCGCGCCGGTGATCAGGGCCACGTCTCCCTTTAGGGTAAACCGTGCCGGATCAAACATGTTCGTCTCCCTGGAATTCTTTGTTCAAGAATGTCGTAGGGAGCGGTTTCAGTCTTTGGAACGTAAAGCGTGCTCATTTTGAGCAGGTTCTTCACAGGCCTCGTTGGCCTCCTGCTGCGCTTCGCGCCCGATGACGTCCGGGTCATGCGCCGCGACCAGCTTCTCGAGGTCCGTAAACAGCCGTGCGACCCGCTGCAACGCCCGCTGGTCGATGTCGGAAAGGTCTCGCCGCGCCGCGGCCTCGCCCTCTGCCACCACCAGCCGGTATGTACTGTCTTCGTTTCGCTGGATCCAGCCGCGCTCGTCAAGCGAAGCGAGCTTTCGCCGCACGGTCTGGCGGGGAATGCCAGTAACGTCGGCGATCCGAGACGCACTTGTACTGTTGCTCGCGGTGGGCAGGCTACCTGGATCGATCCCTTCGGCAACCGCGTCGCGAACAGCGCTCAACCATTTCTGTCCGATCATCGCCAGAACCAGCATGCACTGAAGGTCGCCCTTGAAGGCCCGGCTCGTGTCTGACAGATGATCGATGAAAAATTCGACGAACCGGTATTGATAGTTCAAGTAATTCGCGTCGAATGCTTCTGCCACTTCAGTGGAGCGGCTTTTTCGCCAAGTCTGGCTCGTTCTCGTTCCGCTTCTGAAATCTTCCATGGCATCCTCTCCACGATAATAATTAATCGCAGGGCCGTGGCTGGCAAGCCGACAAATCGGCGCGCCGCCGGGGTGGCCCGCGTCAAGGGTAATGCATTGCTTGAAACAGTTTCATGAGTTGAAATCTCTTTTCGCTCTGGTCAGGTTTTGCAAAGGAGTTGGGGCAGCGGCGAGTGATGCGGCGATACTGCAGGGTGCCTTTATATCAGGGGCCGTTGGTTGGAAGGCCGCAGGTGTCGAAACTGATGCACCGATCATTCGGTCGCGCGTGGAGATCCGTTGCGGCCGAGATATCGTCTTGCCTCGAAAGAAAGTTCGGGTCGTTCCCATACGCGTTTGACAGCGCAACGCGTCGGTTCTAGCGTTCCGGATGCTGGGACATTTCTGCGTGGCTTCCTCATGAAACGGCAATTGCCTCCGCTGAACGCCATTCGCGTTTTCGAGGCTTGTGCGCGGAAGGGCGGGTTCGTGGCGGCCGCAGAGGAGTTGGGCGTCACGCCCGCCGCGATCAGCCTGCAGGTCCGCAAGCTCGAGCTTCATTACCAGACAGAGCTGTTCCGCCGCCTGTCGAGCGGAGTAGAGCTGACCGAACTTGGCGCGGCCATTCACGCGGAGTGCATCTCTGCGCTTGACCATCTGGAACGCACCAACGATCTGGTCACGGCCAACGAGGTTCGAAAGCGCAGGGTGGTGAGCTGCATCAACTCCGTCGCGCATCGCTGGCTGGGGCCCCGGCTGGGCCGGCTGAGCAAGGATCAGCCGGATCTCTGGATCGAGCTGCGCGCCCAGGCCGACCCGGTGGATTTCGAGGATGCGCGGGTGGATATCCGGCTTACCTACGGCACGCATCTCTACCCGCATTACATCACTCATCCGCTCTACCGTGATGCGGTGGCGCCTGTCTGCACGCCGGAATTCGCGCGCGAGCACGGACTTCTAGATGGCGAGATCGGTGGCCTGCCCGACGAGCTTCTGATTGAAACCCGCTGGTCGCCCAGCTTCTGGGCCTATCCCTCGTGGGAAGACTGGTTCGCAGAAGCTGGGGCGCAACGCAGCAGCCCATCGAGTACCGGTCATTGCGTGGACACCCCCGCATTGGCCACCGACATGGCGCTGCGAGGGCTCGGTGTGGCGCTGGCGCAGCTCTCGCTCTCGGAGGACGAGCTTGAGAGCGGCCGCCTGATCCGGCTCTTTGATCCGATCCACCTGATGCCCAAACCCTATGCCATCGTGCTGCCGCGCTCCGAGCGTCGCCGCCGTGTGCTCGCGAGGTTGATCGACTGGCTTCTTGCCGAGGGCCAGCGCACCGAACAGGGCATCCTCGATCTGCAGGCTAAGAAATATTAAGGGCAGCGACAGAATTTCTGCAATTGAGGCCCAAGCAATGCTTTCCTAACGTCGCTTCGAGAAGGGTGGCCAGGCGCTGGAATGCCGGCCCCCGTGACGCATGGAGAGATGGATGGACCAGATCGCACCGCCCCGAACCGGCGATGTCATCCCGGAACTGAGCGACGGCCTCAAACGGTCGTTTTTCAATGTCGACTCGCTGGGGCGCCCGCTGAAATCGCCGATCTCGCAGGAGACGATCGACCGCGCGCGTGCCTACCGGCTCAAGCGGATGCGCGACCAGCTTGCCGCGAGCGATTGCGCCGCGGGCATCTTCTACAGCCCGATCAACATCCGCTACTGCTTCGATTACACCAACATGCAGATCTGGAGCACCCGCGAGGCCACGCGCCATGCACTCGTTTTCGCGGACGGTCCGGCCTTCATGTTCGAATACAAGGGCGCCGAGCATCTGGTGAAGAGCGGCGCGGGCGTCGACGAGGTGCGGCCCGCGCGTACCTGGCTCTACTCGATCTCCGAACACAAGGTGGAGCAACAGGCGCGGCTCTGGGCGGGCGAGATCGAGGACCTGCTGCGCCGACATGGCGGCGGCAACCGGCGCGTCGCCGCCGACAAGCTCGACCCGCACGGTCTGCGCGCGCTCGAGGCGCTGGGCGTCGAGGTCTTCGACGGGCAGGAGGTGGCCGAGAAGGCCCGCGCCATCAAGTCGCCCGAGGAGATCGAGCTGATGAGCTGGACGCTCAAGGTGGCCGAGGCCGGGATGTGGCGCATGCACGCCGCCTCGCAGCCCGGCATGACCGAGAACGAGATCTGGGCGGAGCTGCATCACGAGAACATCCGCTCGGGCGGCGAGTGGTTCGAGGCGCGGCTGCTCTCTTCGGGGCCACGCACCAACCCGTGGTATCAGGAAGCGAGCGACCGCGTGGTGCAGGAGGGCGAAATGATCGCCTTCGACACCGACATGATCGGCCCCTACGGCTATTGCGCCGACCTCTCGCGTTCGTGGACATGCGGGCATGTGCCGATGACCAACACGCAAGCCTCCATCTACCGCCTTGCGCTCGACCAGATCGAGCACAATACCGGCATCCTCTACGCGGGCATGGATTTCGCGGAGTTCAACCAGAAATCCTGGCGTATCCCGGAGGAGAATCGGCCCTATCGCTACAGCCTCGCCATTCACGGCGTGGGCATGGTGGATGAGTGGCCTGTGATCCCGCTTCATGTGGATGTGGGCACCGATTTCGGCGCGTTGGAAAGCCGGTTCGAGGCTGGCATGGTGGTGTGTGTCGAAAGCCTGATGGCCGCACCGGGCACCGAGAGCGTGAAGCTCGAAACGCAGGTGCTGATCACCGAGAACGGCCCGAAACGGCTAGAAAGCTTTCCATGGGAGATGTAGGCACCACGCGCCGGCGTCGCGGTGGCCGCGATGCCACGGCGGCGGCGCGCGAGACGGGCGGCGCAGTTCGGCAGGCGCCCTTTGGCCCGCCGCGCCACGCGGTGGCCCCGCTCGAACTGATTGGGGAGGCGTCGCTCGACCGGATCCACGAGGCCGCGCTCACCATTCTTGAAGAGATCGGCATGGACTTCCTCTCGGAAGAGGCGCGCGCGATCGCGGTGGAAGCGGGCGCGCGGCCCGGGCCCGAGCCCGAGCGGCTGCGCTTCCCGCGGGCCTTGGTGGAGGCGATGGTTGCCAAGGCGCCGCAGCGTTTCACCATCCGCGCCCCCGACCCGCGCCACGACATGCATCTGGGGCAGGGCTATACCTACTGGGGCGCCGTCTCTTCGGCGCCGCACATGCATGACGTGGCGGGCGGGCGCCGGCCGGGCACGCAGGCGGATTTCCGGCGCCTCTTGCGCCTCGGGCAATCGCTCAACGTGCTCTCCTTCTTCGGGGGCTACCCGGTGGAGCCGCAAGACCTGCCGCCCGCCACCCGCCATCTCGATTGCATCTTCGATTTCCTCACCCTGTCGGACAAAGTCTTCCACCCCTATTGCCTCGGGCGGCAGCGGATCGTCGATGCGCTGGAACTGCTGCAGATCGGGCGGGGCCTCAGCCGGGCCGAGCTCGAGGCCGGTCCTGTCTGCTACACGGTCGTCAATTCCTCCTCGCCGCTGCGCTACGACAAGCCGATGCTGGAGGGGATGATCGAGATGGCGCGGGCCAACCAATGCGTCTGCCTCACGCCCTTTACGCTGGCGGGCGCGATGGCTCCGATCACGCTGGCGGGCGCCATCGCGCAGCAGAATGCCGAGACGCTGGCGGGGATCGTCTTCGCGCAGATGGTGCGGCCCGGCGCACCGGTGATCTACGGCGCCTATACCTCCAATGTCGACATGCGCACCGGCTCGCCCGCCATGGGCACGCCCGAATATGTGAAGGCCACGCTGATCTCGGGGCAGCTTGCCCGGCGCTACGGCATCCCCTACCGCTCCTCCGGCGGCAATGCCGCCAACATGCCCGATGCGCAGGCGATCTGGGAGACGGGCTTCGCGCTCTGGGGCGCGCGGCTCGCGCAGGCCGATATCGTGATGCATGCGGCGGGGTGGCTCGAAGGCGGGCTTTCGGCCTCGCCCGAGAAGATGGTGATCGATGCCGAAGTGCTGCAGGGGCTCGATGCCGTGCTCTCCGAGGTGGTGGTGGATGACGAGACGCTCGCGCTCGACGCGGTGCGCGAGGTGGGCCCGGCGGGGCATTTCTTCGGCGCGGCCCACACGATGACGCGCTACACCACCGCCTTCTACGAGCCGCTCCTCTCGGACTGGTCGAATTTCGGCGCGTGGCAGGCGGCGGGCAGCCGTGATGCGCTGGCCCGTGCGGAGGCCATGGCCGATGTTCTGCTCGACGGCTTCAGCCCGCCCGCGCTCGACGCGGCGCGGGTAGAGGCCATGGCCGCCTACGTGGCGCGCCGCAAGGCCGAAGGGGGCGCGCTCGATGCCTGAGGCCCGGGTGCGCGCGGGGCTGGCGCCGCTTTTCGAGCCGCTCGAGATTCGCGGGCGCCGGCTGAGGAACCGGATCGTCAGCACCTCCCATGCGCCGGGCTATGCCGAGGGCGGCCTGCCGCTCGAGCGCTACCAGGCCTATCACGAGGAGAAGGCGCGGGGCGGGCTCGCGCTGACCATGTTCGGCGGCTCCTCCATCGTCTCGGGCGATGTTACCTCGATCTATGGCCAGATCGACGTGAGCTGCGACCGGGTGATCCCGTATCTGCAGGCCTTCGCCGGGCGCATCCACCGCCACGGCGCGCTCCTGATGTGCCAGATCAGCCACATGGGGCGGCGCACCGCGTGGGACGTGGCCGACTGGATCACGCCCATCGCGCCCTCGGGCGAGCGCGACCCGGCGCATCACGCCATGCCCCGCGCCATGACCGAGGAGGACATTGCCCGGGTGCTGGCCGATTACGCCGCCGCCGCGCGGCGCTGCGCCGAGGGCGGGCTCGACGGCTGCGAGATTTTCGTGACCTCGCACCTGCCGGGGCAGTTTCTCTCGCCAAGCGCCAACCGGCGCGGCGACGCATGGGGCGGGTCGCTGGAGAACCGGATGCGCTTCCTGATGGAGATACTCCGAGGCGTGCGCGGCGCGGTGCCGGACGATTTCATCGTCTCGCTGCGGATGAGCCATGACGAAAGCTCCGAGGGCGGGCCCGATGCCGCCGAATACCGCGCCGTGGCCGGAGCCGCCGCCGGGGAAGGGCTCATCGACCTGCTGAACCTCATCGGCCCGGGGGGCGCGACCAATGCCTCCATCGCGGAGGTGATCCCCGGCATGGGCCGACCGCTTGCACCGTGGCTGGAGCCGGTGCGCGCCTTCCGCGAGGGGCTTGGCCTGCCGGTGCTGCATGCCACGCGGATCACCGATATCGGCACCGCCGCGCATGCGGTGGAGAGCGGTGCCGTCGACCTGGTGGGGATGACCCGCGCGCATATCGCCGACCCGCATATCGTGGCGAAGATCCTCGCGGGGGAGGAGGGGCGCATCCGGCCCTGCGTGGGCGCGGCCTATTGCATCGACCGGGTCTATTCCGGCAAGGACGCGCTTTGCCTGCACAACCCCGCCACCGGGCGCGAGGCGGTGCTGCCGCACCGGATCGCGCTTGCCGCCGCGCCGCGCAAGGTGCTGGTGGTGGGCGGCGGCCCCGCCGGGATGGAGGCGGCGCGCGTCTCCCGGCTGCGCGGGCACGAGGTGGTGCTCTTCGAGGCATCCGACAGGCTCGGCGGGCAGATCCGGCTGGCCGAGCGCGCCGCGTGGCGGCGCGACCTCGCCGGCATCGCCGACTGGCTGGAGGCCGAGCTCGGCCACCTGGGCGTGGTGACGCGGTTCAACCATCTCGCGGAGGCGGAAGATGTTCTGGCGGAGGCGCCGGACGTGGTGATCGACGCCACCGGCGGGCTACCGAAGCCGCCGGACATGCCGGGCACGGCGCTTGTCCAGTCGAGCTGGGATGCGCTGGCTGCGCCCCCGGGGAAGGGCGCGCGCGTGCTGGTGCATGACGAGGCGGGGGGGCATGCGGCGATCTCCTGTGCCCAGCATCTGGCGCAACAGGGCGCGCAGGTGACGCTCTCCACCCCCGACAGGGCCGTGGGCCGTGACCTTGGCGCGGCGAGCTACCCGGTCTATCTTTCGGCGCTTGCCCGGCATGGTGTGCGGCTCCTGCCCGATCATCACCTCTTGGCCGTCGAGCGCGACGGGAATGGACTGGTCGCAAGGCTCGGGCACGAATACGGTGGGCCTGAATGGCGCTGCGAGATCGACATGGTGATCGTCGAGCGCGGAACCGAGCCCTCGGGCGAGCTTTTCGCGGCGTTGCGGCCCCGTTCCGCCAATCGCGGCGTGACCGATCTGCAGAGCCTGCGCGGCTGGGTGGCGCAGCCCGTGGCTGCGGGGGAAGGGCCGCTGCTCTATCAAGTGGGCGATGCGGTTGCCTCGCGCGATATCCACGCTGCCCTGCTAGACGCACGACGCATCGCGAAGGATATTTGAGCGTGGGCCTGCGCGGAGACAGGCGCGGCGCGCGGGAGGCACGATGATGACGCAGACGACAAAAAGTTTTTTTCTGTCCGGCGAGGAGTTGGACATTCCGGCGCTGGTGGCGATCGCGGGCGGCGCTCCGGTTGAGATCGAGCAAGAAAGCCTGACGCGCGTGAGGGCGAGCCGCGCGGTTCTCGAACATGCTGCACAAGCCGGGCAGGCGATCTATGGTGTCACGCGTGGGCTTGGCGCGCGGTCGGGCAGCGAGATCGAAGCCGAAGCTCGGCAGGATTTCTCTTTGCAGACACTGCGGGGCAGGGCGCAGGCCATCGGGACGCCCGAAGCGTGCGAGGTTCTGCGCGCGGCCATGGCGATCCGGCTCAACACCTTGCTCACGGGCCATACCGGCGCGTCAGAGGCGGTGGCCGAACACCTTGCCACCTGTCTCAACGCGGGGCTCACACCGGTCGCGGGGCGCATCGGCTCAATCGGCGTCTCCGATCTGGTTATCAACGCCACGATGGGCCTCGCGCTGATGGGAGAGGGGCGGATGACCGGCCCGGACGGCGTGGAGGACGACGCCGCCAACCTGCTGGTGCACCACGCGATACCGCGGCCCGCGCTCGGGCCACGCGATGGGCTGGCGCTCGCGGGCCACAGTGGCGTTACCATCGGCACCGCAGCGCTCGGGCATGAGGAGATGCGGCGCGCCTTTCTCGCCACGCAGATGGCAGCGGCGCTCACCATGGAGGGCTTTCGGGCCAACCTTTCGCCGCTCGATCCGCGCGCGTTGCAGGTGAAGCCGCTGCCCGGCCAGCAGCGCGCGGCGGCTATGCTGCATTGTCTGCTCGAGGGCAGCGACCTCTGGCAGCCGGGCAAGGCGCGGAGGCTTCAGGATCCGCTGTCGATACGGCACGCCGTGCAGATCCACGGCGCGCTCCAGCTGGCGCTCGATCAGGCGCAGGCCATCCTCCTCATCGAGCTCAACGGCGCCAGCGACAATCCCGTGACGCTGCTGGAGAGCGGTGAGGTGATCTCTTGCGGCGCCTATTACACCGCCGAACTGGCGCAAATGTGCGAGGGGGTGAACCGCGCTGCGCTCGCTGCGGCGATGGCGCAGGTGGCGCGGATCGCCAAGCATCTCAACCCGGTCTTCAGCGACCTGCCGGTGTTCCTGGCGCGCGCCGAGAGCGGCTCGAACGGTTTCGCGCCGGTGATGAAGACCGCCGAGTCTCTGGTGGCCGCCATCGCCCATGCCGCCCAGCCGCCCGCGCTCTGGCCGAGCCTAAACGCGAACGGGGTCGAGGACACGCTGTCGACCGGGCTGGAAGCCGCCCGCGCTATGCGGGTCATCGCCGGGCATCTGCGCGCCCTCTCGGCAATCGAGGCGCTGGTGGCGCTGCAGGCCATCGAGATGCGCGGCGATATGGGCCGGCTCGGCCCGCCGCTGGCAGCGCTGGCCGAGGAGATCCGGGGCATCGCCCCGGCCCTCACGGCGGACAGGCCGCTTTCGCGCGATATCGAACGGATGGCCGAAGCCTTCGGCGCCGAGACCCTCGGAAGGAGATCATGACATGACGGAAATCTGGATCGATTACCTCAATGCGCCGGACATTGACGCGCTGAACCTCACCGAAGACGAGATTCTCACAGCGGTCGAGGGCGCCCTTGTGGCGCAGGGCCACCGGCAGACGGTGATCGAGCCGCGCGTTCATCTGGTGCCCGAAAGCTCCGACAAGGGCCATTTCAACGTGCTGCGTGGATATGTGAAGCCGCTCGATGTCGCGGGGGTGAAGGTCGTCGGCGATTTCGTCGACAATTACCGCCACGGGCTGCCCTCCGAGCTTGCCGTGCTCACGCTCTTCGACCCCTCCAACGGCATGCCCCGTGCGATCATAGATGCGAGCCTCATCACGGATATGCGCACCGGCGCCGTTACCGCGCTCGGCGCCAAGCATCTGGCACGCAAGGGGAGCAAGGTGCTGGGCCATGTGGGCGCACGCGGCACGTCCTACTGGAACGTGCGGCTGCTTGACCACCTGTTCGATTTCGAGGAAATCCGCGTTCATTCCCGCCGGCCCGAGAGTCGTGAGGCCTTTGCCGCGCGGCTGGAGGCGGATCTCGGCAAGAAGATCACCGTGACCGACAACTGGCGCGACTGCCTCGAAGGCGCGGATATAATGGTGGAGGCCACGCGCCTGCGCGAGCCCGCGCCGATGTTCCGGACCGAGTGGATCGCCAAGGGCGCGCTCGTCATCCCCTACGGCACGATGAGCGCGGTGGAGTTCGATCTCACGGACATCATGGACAAGATGCTGGTAGACGATTGGGGCCAATGCGGCCCGGGCCGCCCCTTCGGCGCGCTGCGCGCGCATGTGGATGCAGGCAAGCTCACGCCCGAAACGCTTCATGCCGAGCTCGGTGAGGTCTGTGCCGGGCTGAAGCCGGGGCGCGAGCGAGAGGAGGAGACGATCCTCTTTTGGCATCGCGGGCTGAGCAGCACCGATATTGCGCTAGGGGCCGCGATGCTGGAGAAGGCGCGCGGTCGGGGGCTGGGCCAGCGCCTCCGGTTCCGGTGACGCGGCGGCGCACGCCATGACCCGAACATGAAAAACCCCGCGCGCCGCGAGGCGCGTGGGGTTCTTCGTTCACGTGGTGGCGGGCGTCAGGCTTCCAGCCAGACCCTGTCGAGGAACTGATAGAAGGCCTGATGCGCGCCGAGCCCTTTCACCTTGGGCGAGAAGGTGCGGTAGACCGAGCGCCAGTAAGGCTGGGCGATGACGCCCTCGTCGCGCATGATCTTCTGCAGCTTCGCCATGACCGCCTTGCGCTTGTCGGGGTCGGCGATGGAGGTCGCCTCGGCAAGGAGGGTGTCGAACTCTTCGTTCTGGAACGCGGTCTCGCTCCACACCCCGTCGGATTTGTAGGCGAGCATGTAGACCTGGATGCCGAGGGGGCGCCCGGCCCATTGGGTGGCCGAGAACGGATACTTGTTCCAGTTGTTCCAGTAAGAGGCGCCGGGAATGACGGTGCGCTTCACGTTGAGCCCGGCCTCGCGCATTTGCGCTGCCACCACGTCGCCGCTGGCCACCTGCCAATCCTCGTCCTGCGTGACGATCTCGAACTCGTGGTCGAGATGCCCCGCCTCCTCGATCAGCGCGCGCGCGGCTTCAGGGTCATAGGCCGATGGGCCGATATCGGCGTAATCGGCGTGCATCGGGCCGACGTGATGGTCTTCCGCCACGATCCCGGCGCTGTCATAGCCCAGTTGCAGCACCTGATCGTTGTTGATCACCATCTGGATCGCGCGGCGCACCCGTGCGTCGTCATAGGGCGGTTCCGACTGATGCGGGCGGAAGATCAGCGTCTGCGCCGTCGCGATCGCTTCCGTCACCAGCCCCATCCCGTCCATCGCGGAGCGCAGCGATGGGAAGGTCTGGTAGTTGGCATCCACCTCACCGCCCTCGAAGGCGTTGACCATGGTGGCGCCATCGGTGCCGTGGTCGATCCAGAGCACGCCGTCGAGCCAGACGTCACCGCCCCACCAATCGCCCTCGCGGCGGCGCACCTCGGCGCGGTTGGCGACCT
This sequence comes from Roseovarius sp., assembly GCA_040222155.1. Classification (GTDB taxonomy): domain Bacteria; phylum Pseudomonadota; class Alphaproteobacteria; order Rhodobacterales; family Rhodobacteraceae; genus Roseovarius. Next base: position 9,612 of record JAVKDQ010000158.1, on the reverse strand, counting down.
CGTAGCTCACCAGTTCGAAAGGCCCGGTGCCGATGGCCAGCGCGTCCATCGGGTCTTCCGAGCCGTTGTAGGAGCGGTGCATGACGATGGAGGGGTAATCCGTGAGGTTGGCGATGAGCGCGATGTCGGGCTGGTTGAGGTTCAGCCGGACGGTGTAATCGTCCACCCGCTCGACCGCACCTTCGGAGAGCTTCTTGGTCTCCGGGTCGGTGAGCGCGGCGAGCCGGGCCGCCATGGAGTTGGCGGGCACGGTGCCGTCGCCCCAGCGCTCGAGGTTGAAGATCACGTCATCCGCGTTGAATTCGTCGCCGTTGGACCACGTGATGCCCTTGCGCAGGTTGAACGTGTAGGTCTTCGCGTCGTCGGAGGCTTCCCAGCTTTCCAGCAGGTGCGGCTTGAACGTGTAGTCACTGTCCCAGCGCACGAGGTATTCGCAGATGGTGGAGGCCACGACGGCCATCTCCGTCCATTGGAAGAGGCGCGGATCGGTGAAGGGCTTCACGAGTTGCGAGACACGCAGAACGCCGCCCTGCACCGGGGTTTCGGCATGGGCCGGGGTGGGCGCGATGCCGCCCAGTGCCGCGGCGCCCGCGGCGCTCACACCCCATGCGGCCATGATGGCGAAGAATTCGCGCCGATCCATCTGGCCTTCCTTGAAGGCGCGCGCGGTCGGCTCCGCATTGGGATGCAGCGAACGATCGGTGAGCATGTATTTGGACAATTTTCCTCTCCTGTGGTTGGCCTCTCAGATGGGTCAGGGCTTCTGAGCAATCTGTCGGCGCCTGTGCCGCTCATGCTTGGGGTCGACGTAAAAAACAGACGATTTTGCTAACCGCTACGCCTTACAAAGTGTGATAAGAAAACCTTAGACGGCAACCGCAATTAACCTTTGCCTGGGGCAAGAAAATCTGACTCTCGTCTCTTCTCGCGATTTCCGGGTTCGGTGCTTCAAATCGGAACGAGGAGCATGGGCCGCCTGTCCGTTGGCGTATGAATTATCGTTCCCGCCGTCGGCAAATGACTTGGATGGCTCAGCGAAATCTTGGAACACTGTATCGTAACCACCAATCTCCCATTCCGCCCTTAGCTGCAAATCCCCAGCCGTGATCGTTCGGCTCAAAATGGGAAAACCACAAGCAGAGTGCTCCCCATGACTATCCTGAAGAAGGCCTTCAGCCTCGCCGACGAAGATCAGTAAGAAAAACATAGCACGCGTGGTCACGCCATTCGCTTCGCGGAGATGACCAATCCGTTGGCCTCCGCGGTGAACTACGCGCGTCTTACGGGGCTAGACATTTTCAACCACGCTGTCGCGCTTCTGATCCACAAATGGCGCGACGTATTCGTGCGACTGGACGAGGAATCCCAGCTCGGTGGTCGGGTAGGTTTGCCGCCTCGTCCATCCTGCGGACTCATAGAGCCGGATTGCGCGGGCGTTGAAGGCCCGCACTTCGAGACGGCGTGCGCCGAGGCGTTCGGCGCGGCGCAAGAGAAGCCGACCGACGCCACGCCCCTGAAACCGATGCGCCACATGAAGGTCCTCGAGGCGATCCCCGTGCACGAAGATGACACCGATGATGGTCCCGTCGCATTCGGCCAGTTCGAGGTCTTGGAGGCTCACGTCCAGGAATTGCGACACGGGATCCTTGGCTCGGAACGTCGCCTCAGCCGCGGCGGGCAGATGTGGCGCCCAGAAACGGGTCCAAGAATCGACAAAGAGCAGATGCAACACCGTGCGGTCCAGTGGCTCGGCTCGGCGCACTCGCAACGCAGATAAATCGTAACGGTTTGCCGCGCGCGTCCCGTTGTTTTGACGGGGGGCGTGTTTTTCTGGCCGCAAGATCATCCCTGCCTCTCGTAGCTTGTGTGGACAGCTTTCGTCATGACCGTCCTGGCGGCAAGGGGAGCCCATGGTCGATGACCAATACCGATCAGATTCTGCCAACCCCTTCGAGCACGTTCGACTTTCGGTGGCTTTCCGGGCATTGTGGAGCTTGGAGGATGCGATGCAAGAAACCCCATCGGACAGCGATGCAGACATGGCTGCGACGCGAGGTGTCGCCGACCAGAGACCTATGCGCCGTATCGGTTTCCTAGTCTACGACGGCATGGCCGCGAGCGACATCCTCTGGGAAATCGATATGTTCCGGCTCGCACCTGTGATTGCGGAGGCCGAGGGGCTGTCCTGCCCTGCTTTCGAGACGCTGGTCGTGGGGCTCGAGTCCGGTCCGATTGCAACATGGTCGGGTTACCGCATCGTCGCGGACCGTGCACTGTCAGATCTGGGGGCGCGGCTCGATCTGCTCTACCTCGGCAGCGCCGCACCCGAGAACCAGGCTCGTTTGGCGAGTGATCCCCGTTTTTCGCGCGCGATCACCACCATCGCCGCGAGCGGCTGCCGCATCGTCGCCGTGGGCTCTGCCGCGCTGATCCTGGGCCAGGTCGGGCTCCTGAAGGAGCGGCGAGCGACGATCCATTCGGTCACGGCCGATGCCTTCCGAACTGCATTTCCCGCCGTCGCGTTCGAGCCCGATCCGCTCTGGGTCGAGGACGGGCCCATCGTCACCACTGCCGGCTCGATGCCGGCGGTGGAATTCACTCTCGAGCTGCTGGAGCGTGAATGCGGCCGGGCGATGTCTTTCGCCATCGCGAAGGCGGGGCTCTTGCCGATGCGGCGGGGATCGAGCCAGAGCCGGCTTTCGGCGGCGCTGGTCATGCAGATGGAGGCCAGCGATCGTTTCGACGGCATGCTGCAATGGCTGACCGAGAACCTGCATGTGCAGGTGACGGTGGCGGATTTGGCCGATCTTGCGGGGATGAGCCCGCGCAACTTCGCGCGCCGCTTCGTCGAGAGAACAGGCACGACGCCCGCGAAGTTCGTGGAGACCCTTCGAGCCGAGCGGGCACGGCAGTTGATCGAGACGACGGTGCTGCCGCTGGTGCGCGTGGCCGAGCGATCCGGATTGCGCGACGAGCAGAGCCTGCGTCGCGCGATGGTGAAGGCGTTCGGCAAAACCCCGAGCGCGCTGCGCATGACGGAGAGTCTCAAGCCATGAGCAGCCTGGCAGAATTTGTAGGGCCCTTGTCCTAGGGGAGTCGTCGCGTCGTGGTGTAGCCAGTATTTCGAACCGGCAAGGCACCCGCCGTCGCCACGCCTCCAGCTTCAAGGACTCCGAACCCCGCCATGACGCATTCGACATCATTGGTTTCTTCGGCCCACCGCTTCTCCAATCGACGCACGGCCAAGGCACTCAAGACCGCACAGGCGCTGGTCTTCCTCGGCCTCGGGGGCTGGTGCCTGCTCGCGCCGCACATGGTCGAGACGCTCTCCCTGAAGCCGGAATTCCATCACCTGAGCGCCACGACGGCGCTCCTCATGGGCTGTTTCGGGGCGCAGGCCGTACTTTGCGGATCATTGATGCTGCTTGCGCGGTTCACCGCAGTGACCTTCCTCGGCTTCGGGCTGCTGGCGTCGATCCCGTTCTTCATCTTCAACGCATGGTTCGTCTGGGTGGCGGAGATGTTCACCGCGTGGATGCTGCTCGATTTCGCCGGGAACGTGAGCTTCCTCGTGATCGGCATCGTCGGCTGGCGCCTGATGCGTGGCGAGACCGAGACCGTCTGACCCGGCCCCGCCAACCCATTGGCAGAAGCTGACCCATTTTTCCGGGGCCGCGTCCGGCCCCGGACGCTCTCCCTCGTTCTGCGATCAGCGAAAGGAAACCAGACATGATCGACACGGCAATCACCCGCCGCTTTGGCCTTAAGACCCTGATCCTGAACGCCGGCATGGCCATGGTCGCCCGGCCCGATCTCGCCGCCGCCGTCTCGAACGCGGGCGGGCTCGGCATGATCGGCGCCGACGTCGCCCCCGCCGAAGGCTTGCGCGCCATGGTGCGCGCGGCGAAGGGGAAAACCGACCGGCCCTTTGGCGTGGATCTGCTGGTTCCGATGATCACCGACGCGCATCTGGACGTGCTGGCCGAGGAAGCCGTGGCGCTTTGCGTCGTCTTCTGGGGCAACCCGACCCGCGACCAGGTCGCGCGCATCAAGGCCGGCGGAACCGCCTTCTGTATGCAGGTCGGTTCGGTCGAGGAGGCCCGCGATGCGCAGTCCCTCGGAGCTGAGGCGATCATCGTCCAGGGGCTCGAGGGCGGCGGTCACAACCGCTCGGTCGCCACCACCTTCAACCTGCTTCCGGCGGTGAAGGCGGCGGTCGCGCCGATCCCGGTGATCGCGGCGGGCGGCATCACCGACGGCGCCAGCATGGCCGCTGCAATGGCCCTCGGCGCCCAGGCCGTCTGGTGCGGCACGCGGTTCCTCGCGAGCCATGAGGCTGATGCGGGCGACGGCTACAAGGCCCGCGTGCTGGACGCTGGCGTGGGCGACACGCTTTCCACCACGCTCTTCGGACCGGAGATGCCGCTCCAGCCGATGCGCGTGATCCGGAACGCCGCGACGGACGAATGGGCGGGCCGCGAGGCAGAGGCGATGGAGGTGACCGCCGGCCAGACCGTCGGCACCCTGCGCACGCCGGACGGCGAGGTGCCTTTGCCGCGCTTCTCCGTCTACCTGCCCACGCGCGACGTGGAGGGCGATCTCGACCAACTCTGCCTGACCGCTGGCCAGAGCGCGGGCAAGATAGGAACGCTCAAGCCGGCCGCGCAGATTGTTGAGGAGATGACGCTCGAGGCCCACGAAGCCATCGCGGCCCTTGCCGCCAGTGCCAATGGAAGCGTGGCGGCGATTTTTGCTGCCGGGCAGGCCCATGGTTAATCGGCCCCGGCCTGACCGCCGACACCTGCAGGGATTGGACATGCCATCACGGGTTGCGCTTTTAAGAAGGTCGTCTTGCCCCTCGACTTCACCGAACTGCCGTGCCGGAGAAGACCTGGCTAACAGGCTTCCGGCCAAGTAATGCCGAAATCACGGATTTCTCCCTTGCTTTCGGCCAGACGAATGACCTGCTAGGAACGCGCCCTATATCAAGCCCGTGTTGGCAGGAGGCGCAGATGGACGCGCATATGCACGATCACCGGAACCAAACGATCAGAGGGGCCGGTGCCTCGGAGGGGGACACCGAAAACCTCATCGCCTGCCCGGCGTGCGATCTCGTGTACCGTGTGCCCGAGGTCGCCCATAATGAGCGTGCCTATTGCGAGCGGTGCCACACGGTGCTGATCTCGCCGCGCCGCAAGGCTGGCAAGCAGCTGATCGCGCTGGCCCTTGCGGCGCTGATCCTGATTGTTGCGGCCTGCCTTCTGCCGTTCCTGTCGATCGGGGCGGCGGGGGTGCATCACGAGGCATCGATCGTGGCGACGGCGCTGACCTTTACCGGCAGCCTCTCCGTGCTCTCCGTGGCGATGCTGTTCTTCATTGTGGTGATCCCGACGATCCGGCTCTGTCTGTTGATCTACGTGCTCGTTCCGATTATCCGCGACCGCCCCCCGGCGCCGTTGGCGCGCCGGGCGTTTTCGCTTTCCGAAGCGATGTTGCCGTGGTCAATGGCCGAGATCTTCGCCATCGGCTGCGCCGTCGCGCTGGTCAAGCTGAGTGACCTGGCAGACGTCGTCTTCGGCCCGGCGGCTTGGCTCTTCGCGGTGCTGGTCGTGCTTGTCGTGGCAACTGACAGCCTTATGTGCAGGTACTCGATATGGAAGTCGCTGGAGACGTGAATAGCCCGAGAACAGCCCGGGAGATGGGGCTTGTCGGATGCACGAGGTGCATGCGTGTCTCTCCCCGGAGCGCGCAGACCTGCCCGCGCTGCGGCGCGTCTCTCGTATCGCGCAACCCCAGATCCTTGCAGGAGGTATGGGCGTGGTGGCTGGTGGGGCTGGGCTGCTACATCCCGGCCAATATCTACCCGATGCTGGAAACACGGACGCTTTTGAGCACCCAGAGCAACACGATCGTGGGGGGCGCCGTGGAGCTTGCCCGGCACGGCAACTGGGGGGTGGCCATCATCATCCTCTTCGCCAGCGTGGTGATTCCGGTGGCGAAGTTCGTGCTGCTCGCAGGCCTTGCCATCGGCGTCTGGTACGGGCCCCGGGCCTCCGGCTTGCACCGCCATTTCGTCTACGAGATCGTGGAGTATATCGGGCGTTGGTCGATGATCGACGTCTTTGTGGTTGCCATCCTTGCGTCGCTGGTCCAGCTTCAGGCCCTTGCATCGATCACCCCCGGCCGGGCCAGCCTGTTCTTCGCCCTGTCGGTGATCTTCACGATGCTTGCGGCCAGGAGCTTCGACAGCCGGCTGATCTGGGATGCCTCGGTGCGCGGCATTCGCCACGACACGCGGGCGGAACGCGCTGCAACTGCAACAGATAGGGGCCCGACACGTGCCGACTGATGAACAGACCCCGCCACCGGCTCCGGTGCGCTCAGGCCGCCGGGGGTTACTGGAGCGGATTTCAATCGTCTGGCTTGTGCCGATGGCCGCTCTCGTCGTGGTGCTGGCAATCGCCTGGCAGAGCTACGCAGATCGTGGCCCGCTCGTGGAGATCAGCTTCGAGAATGCCGCGGGCGTAAAGGAAGGCTCGACGGAACTGCGCTATCGTGACGTTGCTGTGGGTATTGTCGAAGACATCTCCTTCACGGATGGGTTGGGGCAAGTGCTTGTCTCCGTTCGTGTCGATAAGGAGGTGGCCCCGTTCATCGACTCCGCCTCCCGCTTCTGGGTGGTGCGCCCGCAAGTGACGACCCAGGGTGTGAGCGGGCTCAACACCGTGCTTTCGGGCGTCTACATCGAAGGCCTCTGGGATCAGGATCCCGGCGGCAGCGCCCTGAGTTTTGAGGGCCTCACCGATGCGCCGCTCGAACGTCAGGGGCAGGACGGCCTGAAGCTGACCTTGCGCGCCTCGGGTCGCGCCTCGCTGATGGAGAACACGCCGATCCTCTACCGTGGCGTGACTGTCGGGCGGGTCGGCAAGCCCTCGATCTCGTTGGATGGCACTTCGGCAGAGGCGGAGGCGATCATCTTCAAGCCGCATGATCGGCTTGTCACCTCATCGACGCGGTTCTGGGATGCCTCCGGCTTTTCCTTCTCGCTGGGCCCTGGTGGCGCGGCGCTTGATTTCAGCTCGGTGGCCTCGCTCGTATCGGGCGGGGTGACCTTCGAGACGATGGTTTCGGGCGGCGCTCCGGTCGAGCCCGGGAAAACCTTCACCGTCTATCCGGAGGAATCCGCCGCGCGCACCAGCCTCTTTTCCGCAGACGAGGGCGAAACGCTGTCGCTCGCGGTGGTCTTCCAGCAGAACGTTGCAGGGCTGGCCACTGAAGCGCCGGTGGAGCTCAACGGCCTGAAGGTGGGCGAGGTGAGCGCGCTCAACGGGTTGATCGACCCGGAGCTCTTCGGTGACAATCGTGTGCGCCTTGTGGTCACCATGGCGATCCGCCCGGCCCGGTTGGGCCTCGAGGATGCCGCCGACACCCAAGACGCGCTCGACTACCTTGCACGGCGCGTCGAAGAAGGCCTGCGCGCGCGTCTTGCAACCTCCTCTATCCTCACGGGCGGCCTCAAGATCGAGCTGGTCGAGGTGCCCGATGCCGCGCCGGCCGAACTCGAAGAGGGTGAGCAGGGGCTTTACTACCTGCCTTCAACCGAGAGTGACATCGCCGATGTGTCCGCCACCGCGAAGGGGGTTTTTGAGCGCATAAACGCTCTGCCGATCGAAGAGGTTCTCGTCTCCGCCACGGACCTCTTCGAGGAAGCACGCGCGCTGATCGCGAGCGAGGATGTGCAAGGCATGCCACGCAACGTCAACGGACTTCTGGGCGATGCGCGCTCCGTCGTGGGCTCCGAAGAGGTGCAGGCGCTGCCGGCCCGGCTCGATGTGATCGTGTCCGAGCTCGAAATCATCGTGTCGCAGCTCAACGAGGCCGCTCTGACCGAGAAACTGACGGCGGCGGTGGAGAATGCTTCCGAGGCGGCCCTCGGTGTGAGCTCAGCGGTGGAGGGCGTGCCGGAACTGGTCGAGCGGCTCAATGCGGTCGCCGCCAAGGCGCAAACCGTCGAACTGGAAAGGATGGCCTCGGAAATCACCGAGTTGGTGAAGACAACAGATGCCTTGCTGGCCAGCGACGACGCAAAGGCGCTTCCCGGCAAGCTCAACGGCGCACTTTCCGAGCTGAGCGGCGTACTGGCGGAGATGCGCGAGGGCGGTGTTGTCGAGAATGCGAATGCGGTGATGGAGTCCGCGAGCAACGCGGCAGACACCGTCGCTCAGGCCAGCAGCGAGCTGCCCGGCCTGATCTCGGAGGCGCAGGCCGTGCTCGCCCAAGCCCGGCAGACGCTTGAGGGCTACGAGGCGGAGAGCGGTCTCGGTCGCGATGCCCGCGCGGCTCTCGTCGAGGTCCAGCGGGCGGCGAAGGCTGTCGCATCGCTGGCCCGCGCCATCGAACGCAACCCCAACTCGCTGCTGACAGGACGCTGACCCAATGCCAAGCAAACCCGTTATCCCGCTCTTCGTCGCGATTGCCGCGCTCGCCGCCTGCGGAGGCCCGCCCGACCAGCGGCTTGCCGTTCCGAAGGCGCCCGTCGCCGAGAAACAGCCTGTCCGGTATTCCACCATCGCGCTGCGCGAGGTGTCGCTCCCCAGCTACGCCGCGCTGGAAGAAATCTACGTTGCCGACGAGACAGGCCTTCTGACCACCCGCGAGGGCGTTATCTGGGCCGACGATCCGGTGCGCGCGATCACGTTGGAGATCTCGCGCTACCTTTCCAACATCACCGGCGCGCAGGTTGTGGCGGAGCCCTGGCCATTCGATGAGCCGGCACAGGCCACGCTGGAGTTGCGCATCGAAGACATGCTGGCCCGCAGCGATGGAACCTTCCAGCTTGCTGGCCAGTACTACATCTCCTCCGAGGGAGGCCGCGGCCGGACGCGCCTATTTGACCTCAGCGTTCCCATGCCCGAGGAGGATGGCGTTACCGCCATCGCCACCGCCCGCAGCCAGGCCGTGCGTGACCTCGCATTGGAGATCGCGAGGCAGGGCCTGCGGTGACAATGAGTCAAGAGCGGGAACGGCAGGATCGACCATTCGGTCCAAAGTTCTACAAACCCGGCGTTCCGGCTGTGATTGTGGATCTCACAAGATCAGGGTGGACCCTAGATCACCTCAAGCCATTGTTTCTACAACAGAATCCCACGGGGCTATTCAGTTAGAGACATTCTGACAGCCCCCAGAAACAGCTTGCCTACGTGACCAACGAGCTAAATCAGCCACCTGACTCAGAGTTTCACGGATCAAGACGCGAGCTTCCATTGCCAACCGACGATCTATCTTCGAGGTCACGCCCATACAGATCGATCGTGCAATTTCTGGGTCACAGATAACGCGAGCAACAAGTTCCCCGCGCATCACTTCTCGATGGATATTGCTATAGGCAAGAATGCAAACACCGTCGCCTTCGGCCGCAAACGCCATGTAGGCGCTGGCGGAGTCAAGTTCCCGCACAATGTTTGGCTGTAGTGTTGGATGTCACTGAGAACTGACCCAGCATTGTCATCGAGATCTGACCCGCCCGGTCGTTATGATTGCTAATTCATGATGGGGTCAATGCTGTTGGCTCCTTCCGTTTCTTTTTTGCCGTCTCGGAGCTGGCCTTGAAGC
>JAVKDQ010000157.1:0-23651 GCA_040222155.1 Roseovarius sp. | reverse complement strand
CTACGGCGTGATCTACACCGCGTAAGTGGTGCGCTCCGCGCTCGAGGATGCGGCGTCCATCGAAGGCCTGCTGATCACCACCGAAGCGATGGTGGCCGACAAGCCAAAAAAGGATGAAGGCGCAGGCGGCATGCCCGACATGGGCGGCATGGGCGGCATGATGTAACCCAGCCAGCGCATCGCGTTGACAGATCGGGGCCGTCCTTCGGGGCGGCCCCTTTCCGTTGCCGCCACCGCCGCGCGAAAAAGCCCGCCGCGCGCGGGGCGTGGCGGGCTCGGGCCAAGAGTGACCTTGTGGCGTTCTGCGGCGTCCTCGTGGCGTGGCCGGGTCTTGCCCGCTCCTGCCCGTCTCGCCGGTTCTGCCCGCCGCTCAGGCGGCGCTGGCCGAATTGAGCCGCGCCCGCACCTGCTCGGGCAGGGCCTCGCGCATGGTCTCCGGCCGGGCGCCCTTGCCGTGAATGATCTCACAGAGATCCTGATGGATGAGCTGCAATTCGGCGGTGGCGCCGGTAAGCGCGAGAATCGGGCTTTCGTTGCCGATCAGCCGCACGTAAAGCGCCGCATGGCCGCCGCGCGTGGCGGGGCGCCGCAGAAAGAGGCTCTCGATCTGCGCAAGGTCGATGATCCGCGCCACCCGGCCCTGGTCGTTCACGTTGATCTTGGTGAGCGCCAGCGTGCCCTTCTTCGCGTCGAGCGACAGCTGCCGCCGAAAGCCCCGCGTGCCATAGGCGTAAACCACGAGGCCCGTCGCCGTGAAGAGCGCCGCCAGCAGGCTGTGCGGCAATATCTGGTCGGTGCCCGTGCCCATCGGCAGCACCAGCCACAGCAGCGTCGAGCCCGCCACCATCAGCCCGCCGGCAAGCCGCAGCACCAGCTCCGACATCGCCTCGAGCTTGAAGCGCTCGAACTGTTCGCGCGCGGTGAGTCCCAGCGCGGTCGTCGTCAGCGAAACCGTGCTCCACTCGCCTTCGTAGATATTCTCCGGTTGTCCCATCAAGCCGGGCCCCTCGTTGCGGATTTGCCCGTCAATAAGCTGGAAAGAATCGGCGACAATATGTCCGCCCGAGTTCCATTTCACGACAGTTCCGGGGCTTTTGCGGCGTTCAGGCGCCCTTTGGCCGCACGATGTGAAACGCGCCGCTGAGATAGGTGAGCGGCCGGTGCCCGGCATCGTAGATGTCGCTCACATCGCCGATGCAGATCGCGTGGCTGCCATGCACATGCCGGTGGGTCAGCGCGCAGGTGAAGGCCGTGGCGCGCTCGAGGATCGGGCCGAACCCGGTGTCGGTGGTCGTCATCCCCTCGAAGCGGTCGGTGCGGCTGTCGTCGAACTTGCCCGAGAAGATCTGCGCCACCCTGTCGGCATCCTCCGGCAGCACGTTGACGCAGAACGCCCCGTTGCCCGTCACCGCCCGCGCGATCCGGCTGTCGGCCTTGAGGCACACCAGCACCGAGGGCGGGTCGGCCGAGAGCGAGGTGAAGGCGCTCACCGTGGCCCCCATCCGGCCCGCCGGGCCGTCGGTCGTCACCACCGTCACGGTGGCCGCCACCTGCCGCATCGCGGCGATGAACGCCTCGCGCGCCCCGCTCATACGCCCCTCTCCCGAGGGCCGGTGGCAGCGGCTGCATGGCAATTGGCCTCGCATCTTTTGGGCCTCGGCACCGGCTCTCTCCTCGAAGGTCTGCGCGCAGAACGGATGCCACAGATAGCCCCGAATGGCTGCCGCGACAAGCGCCGCGCCCGACGCCCGGGCCACCCTGCGCGACCTCCGCGCCACCTCGCATTGTCTTGCGTCCCGATTGGCCCTATCACGGCGCCAGTCAACCGGAGCCCGACCCCATGCCAGAGCCCGCCGAGCAGGCCGTCGCCATCCTGATGCCGGATGTGAAGCCCGGGCTGCGCCTCGGCCGCGTCCCGCTCGACCGGCTGCGCTGGCCGCTCGGGCGCCCGGCGCGGCTGATGCGCGGCACCGTGGCCGATCTGGGGCCGAAGGACCACCTCATCGGCTTCCCGCAAAACCTCTTCCTCCTGCGCCCCGGTCTCGGCACCCGCGCCCGCGTCTCCATCCTCATGGCCGAGCCCGCCGCCATCCACCGCGCCTATCACCGCAAGGTGGCGCGCATCGCGCGCCGCTTCCACCGGGTGCTCAGCTATGACGAGGCCCTGCTCGCCCGCCTGCCCAACGGCGTCTTCTTCCCCTATGGCAGCACATGGGTGCCGGGCTGGCGCGACCTCGACCTGACGAAATCCGCCATGTGCTCGCTCATCGCCTCCTCCAAGCGCTCGCAGGAGGGTCACCAGCTGCGCCACGGCATCGCCGAAGCCGCGCGCCGCGAGGGGCTCGACGTGGCCGTGATGGGGCAGGGCTACCGCCCCTTCGGCGAGAAATCCGAGGGCCTCGCCCCCTTCCGCTACTCCGTCGTCATCGAGAACGTCCGCGAGCGCAACTGCTTCACCGAGAAGCTGATCGACGCGCTGCTCTGCCGCACCGTGCCGATCTACTGGGGCTGCCCCAATATCGGCGATTTCATGGACCCCTCCGGCATGATCCTCTGCGAGACCGAGGCCGAGATCCGCGCCGCGCTGCGCACCATGTCCGAGGCCGATTATGCCGCCCGCCTGCCGGGCCTCGAGGCTGCCCTGCCGATGGCGGAGGCCTATAGCGACATTTTCGCCCGCGCTGCCCGGGCCGTGCTCACGGGCGAACCCGTTCCGCAGTTGAGTATTTGACCCAAGAAGAAGCCGCAGGCTCCGCGCCCTGCTTCTTCTTGGGAAAAATACTCACTGTCCCGAACCCGGCCAGATGCCGTAGTGTGCGTGCAAAAGCGCCGCGCAGGCCATGTTGTCGGCATGGCGGCGGCCCTCGTCCTGCAGCCCGTGCGCATCGTCATAGGCCGGCCTCAGCCCGGCGCGTGCCTCGGGCGCGAGCCGGATGAAGAGGCCCTGCCGCGCAAGCTGTCCCGAGAGCCAGATATCGTCCACGCTTCGCGCCGCCTCGGGCGGGTCGCAGTCCGGCGGGGCGAGCCAGCGCGGGTCCACCAGCACGCCGGAATAGCCCTGCGCGATGTCCACGCATCCCTCCGGCGCCGCGCCCTGCCGCCCGAGCCGCGCCACGCTCCAGCCGGTGGCGGCCACCGCCTCGCCGGGGCGCTCTGCCGCCAGCAGGGCGGCCGCCCATCCCGGCGGGTAGAGCCAGTCGTCATCGCAATAGAGCAGCTTCAGCCCCGAGCCCCCGAGCGCACGGGCCGGCGCCAGCGCCTTGGTGGCGGGGCCGAAATCCCGTGCCGCGCGCAGAAGCGCCACGCCATCGGGCAGGGCGGGCGGCGCCTGCGCGCCGGGAAACCGCGTGAAGCGTTCCGGCAAGCAGAGCAGCACCCGCGCCGGCGCCGGGCGCTGCGCAAGCAGGCTGTCGAGCACCGGGCCGAGCCGCGAAAAGCGCGGCGGGATCGAGGTGAGGGCAATGGCATACATGCCGCCTCATCAGAAACGAAAACGGGCGGCCCGCCAAGGCCGCCCGTTCCGTGTCTGGCTCCGTGTCTGGCAATGCGCGCGGCGTCAGCCCGCGATCAGGCCCATCTGCTCGAGCTTGAGGATCACCTGATGCGCGCAGTTGTCCACGTCGGTGCCTTCGGTTTCGACGCGCAGCTCGGGGTTCTCGGGCACGTCATAGGGATCGGAGATGCCGGTGAACTCCTTGATCTTGCCTTCGCGGGCGAGCTTGTAGAGCCCCTTGCGGTCGCGCTTCTCGCATTCCTCGATGGAGGTGGCCACATGCACCTCGCAGAAGGCGCCGTATTCCTCGATCATCTGGCGCACCTTGCGGCGGGTGATCGCATAGGGCGCGATCGGCGCGCAGATGGCGATGCCGCCGTTCTTGGTGATCTCGGAGGCGACGTAGCCGATCCGCTGGATGTTGAGGTCGCGGTGCTCCTTCGAGAAGCCCAGCTCCGAGGAGAGGTTCTTGCGCACGATGTCGCCATCGAGCAGCGTCACCGGGCGGCCGCCCATCTCCATCAGCTTCACCATCAGCGCGTTGGCGATGGTCGACTTGCCCGAGCCGGAGAACCCGGTGAAGAACACCGTGAAGCCCTGCTTGGCGCGCGGCGGCTTGGTGCGGCGCAGCTCGGCCACCACCTCGGGGAAGGAGAACCACTCGGGGATCTCGAGCCCCTCGGAGAGCCGGCGGCGCAGCTCGGTGCCCGAGATGTTGAGGATCGTCACGTTGTCCTTGTCGGCGATCTCGTCCATCGGCTCGTATTGCGCGCGCTCCTGCACGTAGACCATGTGCTTGAAGTCGACCATCTCGATGCCGATCTCGTCCTGATGCTCGCGGAAGAGCTCCTGCGCGTCGTAGGGCCCGTAGAAATCCTCGCCCGCCGAGTTCTTGCCGGGGCCGGCATGGTCGCGGCCGACGATGAAATGCGTGCAGCCGTGGTTGCGGCGGATGAGCCCGTGCCACACCGCCTCGCGCGGGCCGGCCATGCGCATCGCAAGGTTCAGCAGGCTCATCGTGGTGGTCGAGCCCGGATACTTGTCGAGCACCGCCTCGTAGCAGCGCACGCGGGTGAAGTGATCCACGTCGCCCGGCTTGGTCATGCCCACGACGGGGTGAATGAGCAGGTTGGCCTCCACTTCCTTCGCGGCGCGGAAAGTGAGCTCCTGGTGGGCGCGGTGCAGCGGGTTGCGGGTCTGGAAGGCCACCACCTTGCGCCAGCCGAGCTTGCGGAAGAGCGCGCGCAGCTCGTTGGGCGTGTCGCGGCGGCCGCGGAAATCGTAATGCACCGGCTGCTGGATGCCGGTGACCGGCCCGCCGAGATAGACCGAGCCTGCCGTGTTGTGCAGGTAATCCACCGCCGGGTGCGCCTCGTCATCGGCGCCGAACACCTTCTCGGCCTCGCGCGCCTTGTCGGGCGTCCAGCGGTCGGTCACGGTCATGGTGGCGAGGATCACGCCCTCCTGGTCGCGCAGCGCGATGTCCTGGCCCAGCTCGATGGTCTCGGCGAAAGCTTCCGACACGTCGAGCGTGATCGGCATCGGCCAGAGCGTGCCGTCCGAGAGGCGCATGTTCTCCACGACGCCGTTGTAATCGGCCTCCGAGAGAAACCCCTTGAGCGGGTTGAACCCGCCATTCATCAGCAACTCCAGATCGCAGATCTGGCGCGGGCTCAGATCCCAGCTGGTGAGATCGGCCGCCTCGCTCTTCATCTTCTGCGCGGACTCGTAGGAAACATAAAGCTCGGGGATCGGAGCGAGGTTCGGGTATGACATGTCTTCTCTCGTGATGGCTTTTTCAAACGGCGCCGGGGCCGGCAGCGCCGACCCCAGTTCGCGTGCGGCTTAAACCCGGTTTGACGCCGCTTGCAACACCGGTTTCGCCAAAATGCGCGATTTCAGGCAAAATACCGCTATGCGCGGGGCGCAAACCGGGTTTTGGAGGGGTTTCAGCCGGTTTGCGGCCGGTCGAGCGCCTCCGCCGCGAGGATCATCTCGAGGCGTGGCGAGATCGGCAGGGTCACCGGCGCATCGCCGATCTCGGGCGGGTCGGCGATGAGCCCAGCGAGGCTCCGCTCCAGTGCCGCCAGATCGCCCCTGCCAAGCCGGGGCGGCTGGGCGCGTGCCGCATCCGGCGCGTCGCCATGCGCGCCGAGAAGCGCGGCCTGCTCCGGCAGCCATCCCAGCAGCGCCCGCGCGGTGGCGAGGTAGGCCGCCACCGAGGCGCCCGGCACCTGCGCGTAGAGCGGCCCGGGATAGAGGTAATCGGCGGCGAAGAGCATCGCCTCCGCCTCCCACCAGAGCGAGACGCTGTCGGGCGAGTGGCCGGGCGTGTGCATCAGGCGCAGCGCCACCCCGCCGAGGTCGATCTCGCGGCCGAGGGGCAGCCAGCGCGCCACCGCGAAGCCCGGCGCGCTGCGGTTCTCGTGATGGCCGAGAAAGAGCTCCTCGCTGGGCGTCACCACGCCGCCCCGCTCGCAGGCCCGCAGCACCGGCAGATCGGGCAGATGCACCTCGCCAAAGCGGTGCACGTTGCCCAGATGGTCGTAATGCATGTGCGAGGGCAGGGCGGTGACGGGCTTCTCGGTGAGCCGCGCCACCACCGGGGTGATGTCGGCACAAAACGAGCCCGTATCGAAGAGCAGCGCCCGCTCCGCCCCCTCGATCAGGTAGCTCCAGTTCTGCTGCTCGTATCGGGGCTCGCCGATGCCGAAGCAGCCGGGCGCGAGCGAGACGACCTTGTACCAATCGTCCGCCATCGCGCGCCGCTACCCGTCGAGCTCGGCGATGAACTTCTCAGCGTCGAGCGCCGCCATGCAGCCCATCCCCGCGCTTGTCACCGCCTGCCGGTAGACATGGTCGGTGAGGTCGCCGGCGGCGAAGATGCCGGGGATGGAGGTGCGCGTGCTGCCCGCCTCCACCTTCACATAGTCGCCGTGATGCATCTCCACCTTGCCCTTGAGCAATTCGGAGGCCGGCGCATGGCCGATGGCGATGAAGACACCCTTGCAGGCGATCTCGCTCACCTCGCCGGTCTTGGTGCTCTTCACCTTCACGCCGCTCACACCCTTGGGGTTGTCCTCGCCCAGCACCTCCTCGAGCGTGTGAAACCACAGCGTCTCGATCTTGGGGTGCTTGAGCAGCCGCTCCTGCAATATCTTCTCCGCGCGCAGCTCGTCGCGGCGGTGGATGAGCGTGACCTTCGAGGCGAAATTGGTGAGGAAGAGCGCCTCTTCCACGGCGGTGTTGCCGCCGCCCACCACCACGATCTCCTGCCCACGGTAGAAGAACCCGTCGCAGGTGGCGCAGGCCGAGACGCCGAAGCCCTTGAAGGCCTCCTCGCTCGGCAGCCCCAGCCACTTGGCGCGCGCGCCGGTGGCCATGATGATGCTGTCGGCGGTATAAACCGTGCCGCTGTCGCTCTTCGCCACGAAGGGCCGCGCCTCGGTGTCGATCTCGGTGATGATGTCCGAGATCACCTCGCAGCCCATCGCCTTCGCGTGGGCCTCCATCCGCACCATCAGGTCGGGGCCCTGCACCTCGGTGTCGCCCGGCCAGTTCTCCACCTCCGTGGTGGTGGTGAGCTGCCCGCCGGGTTCGATCCCCTGCACGAGGATGGGCTCGAGCATCGCACGCGCGGCATAAACGGCGGCGGTATAGCCCGCGGGGCCGGAGCCGATGATCAACGTCTTGGTGTGGCGGGTGTCGGCCATGATCTGGAAACCTCGGTTCAGGTGGGGGTCGTGCGAGTCGGAGACAACATATAGCGGCGCGTCAGGGGGGGTGAAACCCCGTGCAGGGCCGCTATGCACGCCGTGATGCACGCCGTGACTGCCCCGCGCGGGCCCATGCCCACCGCCAGACCGCCCGCCGCGATTTTCAGCGCCGCCCCTTGAAACGATCTTGCGCTACAACGAAATATTATTGCGTGCACCTGCGGCGGTGCTATAACAATCGCGAATTTCGGAGGGAGCAGCATGCCGGCCACACGACTCGATGAGATCGACCGCAAGATCCTTGCCGAATTGCAGGCCGACGGCCGGATGACCAATGTCGAGCTGGCCCGGCGCGTGGGCATCTCCGCGCCCCCCTGCCTGCGCCGCGTCCGCACCCTCGAGGAAAACGGCTATATCCGCGGTTATCACGCCAAGGTCGATGCGCGCGAACTGGGCTTCGAGGTGCAGGTCTACGCCATGGTCGGGCTGCAGAGCCAGGCCGAGGCCGACCTCGGCCGCTTCGAGGAACGCTGCCGCGCCTGGCCGCTCGTGCGCGAATGCCACATGCTCAACGGCGAAGTCGATTTCATCCTCAAATGCGTTGCCCCCGATCTCTCCACCTTCCAGCGCTTCCTCACCGGCGAGCTCACCGCCGCCGAGAATGTGGCCAGCGTGAAGACCTCGCTGGTGATCCGCGGCGCCAAGGACGAGCCCGGCGTGCCCTTCGAGGTGCTCGAAGCCCGGCTCGCGCAATCGGCCTGAAGCCATTTGAGTATTTGACCCAAGAAGAAGCCCCGGATGGCGCGCCGCCCCTGCGTTTCTTCTTGGTGAAAATACTCGCGGCGGAACGCGGGCCAGAGTCGGTCCGTGCGTCGGGGGCGCGGTGGCGGCCTTCCTCCCCGGACATGAAAAAGGCGCGGGATCCATGCCGCGCCTTTTCCGTCCTTGGAGGAGAGAGAGAGAGAGAGAAAGTCAGGTCATGCCAGATCGCTGGCGGGGTCGTTTTCGTTGAGCGGCAGGCGCGCATGGGCCAGTGGGCCGAAGTCGCGCGGTTGCTTGATATGCGGGAAGAAGGAGAGGAAGAGGCTCAGCATGTTGGGCCCCATGTTCCGCTCGAACCCGGCACCGGGGTGAAAGGTTTCGGCCGAGAGCCCGCCCGCGTTGATCACCGCGTGGCGGCGCGTGCAGATGTGATACACCGTCACCGGGCGCTGCGGGTAGACCGCGATGGCGTTCATCCCGTCGGCGAGCCGCGCCGCCGGGGTCAGGGCGCGCTCGCCGTCGAGCCGCGCGCCCATGCCCACCGGGCGCATCAGAAGCCGCGCGCCGGGGCCGCAGAGCAGGTCGCGCTCGGGGCGGCCCATGCCGTAGCTGTCGGCGGGGATGCGGGTGAGGTTGCCATTGTCGGGCAGATCCTCGGTGCGCGGCATCAGCGTCATCGACCCGATCCAGACGATCTGCTGCGCGCCGTGCTCCGCCGTCTGCAGCTTCATGCCCGGCTCGAGATCCTCCACCGCAACTTGCCCGCGCGTGGTGGCGATCAGCGTGCCATGCGAGAAGGCCGAGAAGGCGGCCTCGAAGGCGGGCATGGCCGGGCCGATCTGGTCGCTCATGCGCACCGAACCATCATCCATGAGAGAGGCGATGTGGTACTTGCGCATGGCAAGCGGCTTGCGGCCGGACGGAGGGACCGTCGCCCGGCCTTCGCGGAAACTCGTTGTCTGGGAAACACGGGCCGCGGAGAGAGACGCGGCATAAGAGGGGGCTACCATACTGGACTCAACCTTCATCAGGTTGTCTCAACCGCGTCGGCCCCCACCGACAACGACAGATGGACGTGTTACTGTTTACGTTGCGATGGAGACAAATGGCCCGATTGCCCAAGTTTAGTCAAATTTGAGCATGAATTGTTCCCGCATCCGCGAACAATATCGTGCTCGGGCGCCGATTGTCGGCGCGGCGCGGGTCAGTGCTGCCACAATTGGGCAATCCCGCCGCATTTGGCCCCGGAGAATCACCTGGCATGAAAGCCGGGGTCGAAAACGCAGGAACGGCCGCCTTTGCCGGGCGGCCGTTCCTGGGGGTGCTGTCGCGGATGGCGGCGCTCAGGCGCGGCGCAGCGCCTTGGTGGCGGCTTTCAGCGCCTTGCGGTTGCCGCGCTGAAACGGCAGGGCAGGGCTCTCCTGCTTGCTCGTCTCGATCACCGACTGAATCCAGCGTTTCTTCATGGCTCTTCCCCTTCCAGTGTCTTGTCGCCCGGCGCGGGCGTTTTCTCGATCTTGACGGCAGTATCGCGGGGCTTTGCGGCAGGGTTTTGGCCATGTGCGGCCAGCCCGAAGTTTTTTCGCGCGGCTCGCACGCCACCGCCCGGGCTATGCCGCACATCCATCAAGCTGCTGATTTGAAAGGGTTGTTTATGGAAACCAGCCCCGATTCGCCCGCATCCACCCCGCCGAATGTGGCAAGAAAGCGGATGCCCGCGCCCGATTTCAGAGCCGGATCGCCGACAGAAGCCGCCCGTAATCGGCCTCGCCCTCATGGGTCGCGCGCCGGTAGGAATAAAACCGCGCCGGGTCGGAATAGGTGCAATGGCGCGTCCATTCCGCAGCACCCACGCCCGCCGCGCGCAGCCGCTTGAGCCCGTAGCCCGGCAGGTCGAACTGGTAGCGCCCGTTCTCGCCATTGGCGAAGAAGCGCTGGCTCTCCACATCCGCATCGAGAAATGCGTCTAGAAACTCCGGGCCCACCTCGTAGGCGCGCTGGCTGATCGTCGGGCCGATCACCGCCACCGTCTCCGCCCGCCGGGCGCCCAGCGCCTCCATCGCCTCGAGCGTGGCCTCCAGCACCCCGTCGAGCGCGCCGCGCCAGCCCGCATGGGCCGCGCCGATCACCCCCGCCGCGCGGTCGGCGAAGAGCACCGGCTGGCAATCGGCGGTGAGCACGGCCAGCGCGAGCCCCGGCACGTTGGTCACCAGCCCGTCGGCGCGGGGCTTCTCGGCCGGAGACGCGGCGGGCGGCGCCGCCAGCGTCACCACATCGGCCGAATGCACCTGGTGCACGTTCACCAGCCGATCGGGGGGCACCTCCAGCGCCTCGGCGGCGCGGCTGCGGTTGATCTCCACCACCTCGCGCAGGTCCGAAGAGCCCTGCCCGCAATTCAGCCCCGCGAAGATGCCCGAAGAGGCGCCGCCCTTCCGCGTGAAGAAACCGTGCCGCAACGGGCCGAGGCTCGGGGAGGTGAGCAGTTCGAGCGTCATGCGTCCAATCCGGGCGGCGGGGCCGCGCCATGGGGGTAAAGGCCGAGTATCTTGAAGAGCGTCCCCATTTCATCCCGATGGGTCAAGCGCCGATATGCGGCCATGTGGCTCTCGAGCGCCTCGCCCTCCAGCCGCTCGGCCAGTTTGGCGGCGCGCGGCCCGATCCCGAGGCGCTCGAGAAAGGTGCCCTGAGTCGTGAGCCGGGTATGCGCGCAAGGCGCGGCCGCCGCGATCCGTTCGAAATCCACATGCGCGGTGAGGTCCGCAAGGCCCGGCTCCGCGAGCGGATCGACAGGCTCATGCGCCTTCACCGCCTGAAACGTGTCGCCCAGCGAGCGCCAGTCGCCGTAATCCACGATCAGCGCGGCCCCGCCCTGCGCCGCGATCCGCGCACCCACCGCCTGCGCCACCACCGTGCCCAGCGGCGCCACCTCCACGATGTCGCCCTCCTTGGTATCCGCCAGCCGCTCTTCCAGCTCCAGCAGCGGCTTCGGGTCCGAAAGGCCCAGCCGCAGCGCGCCGTCACCGCCGATCCCCACCATCGTCTCGCGCCACATGCCGCCCGCCCGGTGAAACTGCCGCAGCGGCAGCGCGTCGAAGAACTCGTTGGCGATGAGAAAGAGCGGCATGTCCTCGGGCAGGAGCGAGGGCGCGGCCACCCAGCGCAAATCGTCCCGCCCGATCACCCGCGCCTGCGCCTCGCGCAAGGGCTGCGACACCTCCATGAGCGTGATCCGCATCGCCTCGTGAAAACCGGGCACCGCCTTGGTGGCGCGCAGCACATCCGCCATCAGCGTGCCGCGCCCCGGCCCGAGCTCCACCAGCGCGAAGGGCGCGGGCGCGCCCTGGTCGAGCCACGCCTGCGCAAGGCAGAGCCCCACGAGTTCGCCGAACATCTGGCTGATCTCCGGCGCGGTGGTGAAATCGCCCGCCGCTCCCAGCGGGTCGCGCGTGGCGTAATAGCCGTATTGCGGGTGCAGAAGCGCCGTCTGCATGTAGTCGGCCAGCGTGATCGGGCCTGTCTGGGCGATCTGCCCGGCGAGAAGATGCGCGAGTGGCGTCATGCCGGCGCGCTGCGGCGCGCCCGCGCCAGCATGATGAGGCCCATCGCGATCATCGGCAGGCAGAGGAGCTGCCCCATCGTCAGCCCCCACCCGTCGACATGCAGCGCCAGCCCCAGCGGGTTGCCGGGCGAGACGAATTGCGCATCGGGCTGCCGCACGAACTCGACGATGAAGCGCCCCAGCCCATAGCCCATGAAGAAGACGCCCGTCACCGCGCCCACCTGCTTGAGCGCCCCGCGCCGCCAGACCATCCACAGGAGCACCGCCCCGAGGATCAGCCCTTCGAGCGCCGCCTCGTAAAGCTGCGAGGGGTGGCGCGCGCACAGCCCGATCACATCCGGGCAATCCTGCGCCGCCCGGCCCGGAAAGATCACGCCCCAGGGCACATCCGTGGGCCGGCCCCAGAGCTCGGCATTGATGAAATTGGCGATCCGCCCCAGCAGAAGCCCCGGCGGCGTGGCCATGCAGAGAATATCGGCCACCGAAAGCCACGGGATGCCCTGCCGCCACGCATAGCCGATACAGGCCGCGATCACGCCCAGCAGCCCGCCATGAAAAGACATGCCCCCCTGCCAGAGCAGCAATATTTCCGAAGGGTTCGCGAGGTAGTAGCCCGGCTGGTAGAAGAGCACATAGCCCAGCCGCCCGCCGAGGATCACGCCCAGCACCACCCATGTGAGCAGGTCGTCCACCTGTTCGGGGCGCATCGGGCTTTCATTGCCGCGCCACAGATACGGCCGCTTCACTGCCGCGATCACGAGCCGCCAGCCGATGACGATGCCCACGATATAGGAGAGCGCATACCAGCGCAGCGCGAATTCCATGCCGAAGATCGGCAGGGTGAAGATCTCGGGCGAGATGTCGGGAAAGGGAATGGCGGCCAGCATCGGGCGTCTCGTCCTCGGTCATTGGGTCGCGGGGCGCTACGGTAGAGAAGGTTGCCCCACCGTGCGTTGCGGCCCATATAGGGAGCAAAGCAACGCCGGAGCAACCCATGCAGACGCGCAACAAGATACTCGACGACATCTCGCAACTCATGACCAACGCCATGGGCGTGGCGCAGGGCGCCCGCGAGGAGGCCGAGACCGCCATGAAATCCATGATGGACCGCTGGCTCGCCGACCGCGACCTCGTCACCCGCGAGGAGTTCGACGCCGTCCGCGCCATGGCCCAGAAGGCCCGCGAGGAGAACGCGGCGCTTCTGGCGCGGATCGAGGCGCTGGAGAAGAAAGGCGGCAAGTAGGCGTCTTTTCTGTCGGCTTTCTACCGACCAGATCAATTGCGCCGCGCGATCGCTGGGCCGCCCACACGGCCCGGCGATTGGGTGACGCCAGCACATCGCTCGACGCTCTCGCGGACATGGCACCATAAAGCCCTGCTGATGAACTGTCGGATCGCCGCGCCGCGGCCCAGCGACCGCGCGGCTCCGAACACCTATAGCACCGACGCAATACCGACGTGATACCGACGTGATACAGACACCCGTTTCGCGCAACTTCGGCTCTCCGCCCCCGCGTGCAACACCCGGATGACATCTGCCTAACATCTAGATGACGACGGCAACTCATCCACAACTTATTGCTGTTATCCCCAACAAATGGCTTTACAGGTGATTCGAAACCCTCCACCATATCTTGTATGGGCAGAGGGGAGACGCCCCCGCCCTAGAGCAGGCACCTAGCGCTTGGGGCGCTGCCAATCCCCGGCGCTACACAACAAACGAGGTGGCGGGATGGCACTTTCCGAGCAGTTCTTGCACGAAGATCTTCATCCGATTGATATAGTTGAACATCTGGCCGAACACCACGACTGGGATTTCGACCGTATCGGCGACGATCAGATCGCCATGGCCGTCGAAGGCCAGTGGCGCACCTATTCCGTAACCCTCGCCTGGTCGGCCTATGACGAGACCCTGCGCATGGTCTGCACCTTCGAGATGGAGCCGCCCGAGGAGAAACTCCCGGCGGTCTACGAAATTCTCAATGAAGTCAACGATCAATGCTGGGCCGGCGCCTTCACCTACTGGGCTTCGCAGAAGCTCATGGTCTATCGCTACGGGCTGGTGATGACCGGCGCGCAAGGGGTGCATCCCGAGCAGGTGGATACGCTGATCAACGCCGCCGTGCTGAGCGCCGAGCGCTACTATCCGGCCTTCCAGATGGTGGTCTGGGGCGACCAGACGCCGCAACAGGCCATGCAGATCGCGATCGCCGAGGCCTACGGGCGCGCCTGAGCGCCGCCCCGACCCGCGAAATTCCGCCGCCCCGCGCGCAAGCCGCCGCCGGGGCGGTTTTCCTTTCCGGCCCGCCATTGAAACCCCGTGCCCGGCTGCGTAACACTGCCCCCCGAACGCGGGCAGCAGAAAGAGGCGCGGCAATGGCACAAATGGATGTGGCGGAGGGCGGTCTCGTTCTCCTCGGATGCGGCAAGATGGGCTCGGCCATGCTCGCAGGCTGGCTCAAGGGTGGGCTTCCTCCGGCCTCCGTCTGGGTGATCGACCCCAAGCCGTCAGACTGGCTGCAAGGCACCGGCGTCAACATCAACACCGACTTGCCCGAGCGCCCCGCCATCGTGCTCATCGCCGTGAAACCGCAGATGATGGGCGCCGCGCTGCCTGCCATAGCCGCGATGGGCGGCGGGCCCACGCTCTTCGTCTCCGTGGCCGCGGGCACGCCGATAGATGCCTTCGAGGCGGCGCTGGGCGATGACAGCCCGATCATCCGCGCCATGCCCAACACCCCCGCCGCCGTGGGGCGCGGCATAACTGCGATCATCGGCAATGCCCATGCCACCGCCACCCATCTCGATACCGCCGAGGCGCTGCTTTCCGCCGTGGGGCAGGTGGTGCGGCTCGACAGCGAAGAGCAGATGGATGCCGTCACCGGCGTCTCGGGCTCCGGCCCGGCCTACGTGTTTCACATGATCGAATGCCTCGCCCGCGCCGGAGAGGCGCAAGGATTGCCCGCCGATCTGGCGATGCGTCTCGCCAAGGCCACCGTCGCGGGCGCGGGCGCGCTCGCCGAGGCCGCCGACGAAACCCCGGCCGAACTGCGTGTCAACGTCACCTCCCCCAACGGTACCACGCAGGCCGGGCTCGAGGTGCTGATGAGCGAGAAAACCGGCCTGCCGCCGCTGATGGAAAAGACCGTTACCGCCGCGACCGACCGCTCGAAGGAGCTGCGCAATGGCTGACGAGATTTCCTTCGACGATTTCCTGAAGGTCGATATCCGCGTGGGCCGCGTGCTGCGCGCCGAGCCCTTCCCCGAGGCCCGCAAGCCCGCCATCAAGATGTGGATCGATTTCGGCCCCGAGATCGGCGAGCGCAAGACCTCCGCGCAGATCACCAAGCACTACACGCCCGAAAGTCTCGAAGGGCGGCTGGTGATGGGCGTGGTCAATTTCCCGCCCCGTCAGATCGGGCCCTTCATGTCGGAGGTGCTGGTGCTTGGCGCGTCCGACCCGGAGGGCGGCATCGTGCTCATCGCGCCCGACCTCGATGTTGAACCCGGCCAGCGGATGCACTGATGCGCGTGCTTTTCACCAAACGCCTGCCCGACGCGGTGATCGCCCGGGCGGAAGAGAGTTTCGACGTGGAGGTGCGCGAGGAAACCGCCCCCCTCAAGCCCGGCCAGATGCGCGCCGCGCTCACGCTCTACGATGGCGTTCTGCCCACGCTGGGCGACATGTTCTCGGCCGAGGTCTTCAAGGGCGCCGAGGGCGCGCGCTGCAAGGTGCTGGCCAATTACGGCGTGGGCTACAACCATATCGACGTGGCCGCCGCCCGCGCCGTGGGCATCACCGTCACCAACACGCCCGGCGCCGTCACCGACGCCACGGCGGATATCGCCATGACCCTCCTGCTCTCCACCGCGCGCCGCGCGGGCGAGGGCGAGCGGCTGGTGCGCTCCGGCAAATGGGGCGGCTGGACCCCCACGCAGCTTCTGGGCCTGCATGTGACGGGCAAGACCGTGGGCATCATCGGCATGGGCCGCATCGGGCAGGCCATCGCGCGCCGCTGCCATCATGGCTTCGGCATGGAGGTGGCCTATTTCAGCCGCTCCGAGAAGGCGCTCGAGCATCCCGCCACCCGCGCCGAGACGCTGGAAGACCTCGCCGGGAGGGCCGATTTCGTTGTCGTGGCCGTGCCCGGCGGGGCGGAAACCCATCACCTCGTGGGGGCCGAGACCTTCGCGGCGATGCGCCCGCATGCGCGTTTCATCAACATCGCCCGGGGCGACGTGGTGGACGAGGCGGCGCTCATCGACGCCCTGCAGCGGGGCCGCATCGCGGGTGCCGGGCTCGATGTCTACGAGCACGAGCCGCAAGTGCCCGAGGCCCTGCGCAAGATGGAAAACGTGGCGCTCCTGCCGCATCTGGGCACCGCCGCGCTCGAGGTGCGCGAGGCGATGGGCTTCATGGCGCTCGACAATCTCGAGGCGGCGCTCCGGGGCGACACCCCGCCCAACCTCGTCAACTGAGGGTCAGCCCGCCCCCATGCCCCAACGCCATGCTTGACGCCACGGCGCCAATGCTGTGAGGCTGAGCCCCACCGCCAAAGGGGTATATCATGCATCAACCGGCCATCACCGGCACCGGGGTCTTCACCCCCGAGGAAACCATCACCAATGCCGAGCTGGTCGAGGCGTTCAACGCCTATGCCGCGCGCTTCAATGCCGAGCATGCCGAAGAGATCGCGGCGGGCGAGGTGGAAGCCAAGGCGCCCTCTTCCACCGAGTTCATCTACTCCGCCTCGGGCATCGAGCAGCGCTACGTGATGAACAAGTCGGGCGTGCTCGACCCGCAGGTGATGCACCCCCTGCTGCGCGCCCGCTCGAACGAAGAGCCCGGCATCATGGCCGAGATGGCGCTCGATGCCTGCGGCAAGGCGCTGGCGCAGGCGGGGCGGGAGGCCGGGGAGATCGACCTCGTGATCTGCGCCG
This sequence comes from Roseovarius sp., assembly GCA_040222155.1. Lineage (GTDB taxonomy): Bacteria > Pseudomonadota > Alphaproteobacteria > Rhodobacterales > Rhodobacteraceae > Roseovarius. The sequence goes on along the minus strand of JAVKDQ010000157.1, from coordinate 7,180 downwards.
CCTCCAACCACGAGCGCCCCTATCCCGCGGTGGCCATCGAAATCCAGCAGCTCCTCGGCGCGGGCGGCTTCGCCTTCGACATGAACGTGGCCTGCTCCTCGGCCACCTTCGGCATACAGGCGGCGGCCGACATGGTGCGCGCGGGCTCAGCGCGGCGCGCGCTGGTGGTCTCGCCCGAAATCTGCTCGGGCCACCTCGAATGGCGCGACCGCGATTGCCATTTCATCTTCGGCGATGTTTGCACGGCGGTGGTGATCGAACGCGCGGAAGAGGCGCAGGGCGCGCATTTCCTCATCCACTCCACCCGCTGCGCCACGCAGTTCTCCAACAACATCCGCAACAATAACGGCTTCCTCCGCCGCACCCGCCAAGGCCACATGGACGACCGCCGCGACATGCTCTTCGTGCAGGAGGGCCGCAAGGTCTTCAAGGAGGTGCTGCCGCTCGTCTCCGCCCATATCGCCGCGCATCTGGAGGCCGAGGGCGTGGGCGCTGACCGGCTCAAGCGGCTCTGGCTGCATCAGGCCAACAAGACGATGAACGATTTCATCGGCCGCAAGGTGATGGGCCGCGTGCCCGAGCCGGAGGAACAGCCCAACATCCTGCAGGACTACGCGAACACCTCCTCGGCAGGCTCGATCATCGCCTTCTCCAAGTATTCCGACGACCTGAAGCCGGGCGATACCGGCCTCATCTGCTCCTTCGGTGCAGGCTACTCGGTGGGCTCGGTGCTGGTCGAGCGGGCCTGAGCCCGCGCGGGGGCCTCACCCGTCGCCCACCGCCTCTCGCCAGTGCTTGCGGCAGAGGCTCACATAGGTCTCGTTCCCGCCGATCTGCACCTGCGCGCCTTCCGTCGCCGCGCGCCCGTCCGGGCCCATCCGCGCCACCATCGTGGCCTTCTTCCCGCAATGGCAGATCGTGCGCACCTCGCGCATCTCGTCGGCCAGCGCCAGAAGCGCGGCCGAGCCCGGAAAGAGCGCGCCCCGGAAATCCACCCTCAGCCCGTAGCACATCACCGGCACGCCCAGATCGTCTACCGCGCGCGCGAGCTGCCACACCTGCGCCTCGCTCAGAAACTGCGCCTCGTCGATGAAGACGCAGGCCACCGGCCCTTGCCCCATCCGCGCCGCGATCTTCGCGAAAAGGTCCTCTTCCGGCGCGAAGACATCCGCCACCTGCCCGATCCCGATCCGAGAGCCGATCCGCGCCTCCCCCGCACGGTCATCCACCTGCGCGGTGATCAGGTAGGTCTCCATCCCCCGCTCCCGGTAGTTGTGCGCGGCCTGCAGAAGCAGCGTCGACTTGCCCGCGTTCATGGTGGAGTAGTGGAAATAGAGCTTGGCCATGCGCCTGCTTATGCCGAAGCCCGCGCGGGATGCAATCCGCTTGACAGCGCCCGCCCGCGCGGCGAACCCTGCGCCCGAAATCAATCGGAGCGAGACATGACAGAGATTACCCGCGCACATACCAACCAGCGCATGAGCCAGCTTGTCACCTGCAACGGCACCGCCTGGCTTGCAGGCCAGGTCGGCAACCCGGGCGACAGCGTCGCCGAGCAGACACGCACCTGCATCGAGAAGGTCGAGGCGCTGCTGGCCGAGGCCGGATCGGACAAGACGCGCATGCTGCAATGCGTGATCTGGCTGGCCGACATGGCCGATTTCGCCGAGATGAACAGCGTCTGGGACGCCTGGGTGCCCGAAGGCCACGCGCCCGCCCGCGCCTGCGGCGAAGCCAAGCTCGCCCATCCCGACCTGAAGGTCGAACTGATCGTGGTGGCCGCGCAGGGCTGATGACGGAAATTGAGTATTTGACCCAAGAAGAAGCAGGGAAGCCTTTGCTTCTTCTTGGTGAAAATACTCATGCTCCCGCCAGCCACCCGCAGCGCGGTCTGGATTGGGTGCGCCTCGCGCGAACCCGGATTTACCCCGCTTGATGCTTGCGCTATCAGGCGGGCGAAGACCTCTTGAGAAAGCGCAGCACATGTCCGCCCACGGCACCCCCATTCCGATGACCTCCCACGCCTCCAACGGGCTGTCCGGCGAGGCGCATGTGCCGGGCGACAAGTCGATCTCGCATCGCTCGCTCATTCTGGGCGCCATGGCCGTGGGCGAAACCGTGGTCACCGGGCTTCTCGAAGGCGAGGATGTGCTCGATACCGCCAAGGCGATGCGCGCCTTCGGGGCGGAGGTGATGCGCGACGCGGATGGCGTCTGGCATGTGCATGGCGTGGGCGTCGGCGGTTTCGCCGAGCCGGAGCAGGTGATCGATTGCGGCAATTCCGGCACCGGCGTGCGGCTCATCATGGGGGCGATGGCCACCTCGCCCATCACCGCCACCTTCACCGGCGATGCCTCGCTCAATTCGCGCCCGATGGCACGGGTGACCGACCCGCTGGCGCTCTTCGGGGCGCGGGCCGTGGGTCGCGAGGGCGGGCGGCTGCCGATGACCATCGTGGGCGCACGCGACCCGCTGCCGGTGCGCTACGAGGTGCCTGTGCCCTCCGCGCAAGTCAAATCCGCCGTGCTGCTGGCGGGCCTCAACGCGCCGGGCGAGACGGTGGTGATCGAACGCGAGGCCACGCGCGACCATTCGGAGCGGATGCTCGCGGGCTTCGGCGCGGAGGTGGCCACCGAGGTGACCGCCGAGGGCCGCGTGATCACGCTCAAGGGGCAGCCCGAGCTCAAGCCGCAAACCATTGTCGTGCCGCGCGACCCGAGCTCGGCGGCCTTCCCTGTCTGCGCGGCGCTCATCACCGAAGGCTCGGATATCCTCGTGCCCAATATCGGCCTCAACCCCACGCGCGCGGGCCTCTTCACCACGCTGCGCGAGATGGGGGCCGATCTGACCTACGAGAACGCGCGCGAGGAGGGCGGCGAGCCCGTGGCCGACCTGCGCGCACGTTTCTCGCCCGCGTTGAAGGGCATCGAGGTGCCGCCTGAGCGCGCCGCCTCGATGATCGACGAATACCCGGTGCTCTCCGTCGTCGCGGCCTTCGCCGAGGGCAAGACGGAGATGCGCGGCGTGAAGGAGCTGCGCGTCAAGGAGAGCGACCGGATCGACGCGATGGCGCAGGGCCTGCGCGCCTGCGGCGTGACGGTGACCGAGGGTGAAGACTGGTGGGTTGTCGAAGGCCTCGGCCACGGCAACGTGCCCGGCGGGGCCACGGTGGAAAGCCGGCTCGATCACCGCATCGCCATGTCCTTCCTCGTGCTGGGGCTGGCCACGCAGAAGCCCGTGACGGTGGATGACGCCGCCCCCATCGCCACCTCCTTCCCGGTCTTCGAGCCGTTGATGGCGGGGCTCGGCGCCGATATCCGTCGCGGTTGAGGCCCAACGCCCGCACCGACATTTCGCAACATGACGCCCCGGTGACAGAATTTGCCGGTTGCGGCCTTTCGCTGGGCGGCGGAGCGTCTATGTTGCGCCTCAAAGACCCACTTGGCCAAAGGCTTTCGAACAGATGAGCACCGATCCACTCGTTGTTTTCACCCCGTCCGGCAAACGCGGCCGCTTCCCCAAGGGCACGCCCGTGCTCACCGCGGCGCGACAGCTCGGCGTCGATCTCGATTCGGTCTGCGGGGGGCGCGGCATCTGCTCGAAATGCCAGATCACGCCCTCCTATGGCGAGTTCTCCAAGCACGGTGTCACCGTCGCCGATGACGCGCTCTCCGAGTGGAACAAGGTGGAGGAACGCTATGACCAGAAGCGCGGCCTGAAGCCCGGCCGGCGCCTCGGCTGCCAGGCGCAGGTGATGGGCGACGTGGTGATCGACGTGCCGCCGGAGAGCCAGGTTCACAAGCAGGTGGTGCGCAAGGCCGCCTCGGCGCGGGTGATCGAGATGGACCCGGCCACGCGGCTCTATTTCGTCGAGGTCGAAGAGCCCGACATGCACGAACCCTCCGGCGATCTCGAGCGGCTCGCGCGCGCGCTGAAGAAGGAGTGGCAGGTAGAGGCGATCCGCGCCGATGTCACCCTGCTTTCCAAGCTTCAGACGGTGCTCCGCAAGGGCAAGTTCCAGGTGACGGTCGCACTCAACAAGTCGCATCACGACCATGTGGCGCGGGTGGTGGAGATCTGGCCGGGGCTGCACGAGGGAGGGCTTTATGGCCTGGCCATCGACCTTGGCTCCACCACCGTGGCCGCCCACCTGACCGATCTCGTGACCGGCGAGGTCAAGGCTTCCTCGGGCATCATGAACCCGCAGATCCGCTTCGGCGAAGACCTGATGAGCCGTGTCTCCTACGCGATGATGAACCCCGGCGGCGACAAGGAAATGACCCGCGCCGTGCGCGAGGCGATCAACACGCTCGCCGAGGAAATCGCCAAGGAAGCCGAGATCGACCCGGCGCTGATCGTCGAGACGGTCTTCGTCTGCAACCCGGTGATGCACCACCTGCTTCTGGGCATCGACCCGGTGGAACTGGGGCAGGCGCCCTTCGCGCTCGCCACCTCCGACAGCATGACGATCGACGCGAAGGAGCTCGATCTCAAGGCGATCAACCCGCGCGCGCGGGTCTATATCCTGCCCTGCATCGCGGGCCATGTGGGGGCCGATTGCGCCGCCGTGGCGCTTTCCGAGGAGCCCGGCAAATCGGACGATCTGGCGCTCATCGTCGATGTTGGCACCAATGCCGAGATCCTTCTGGGCGACAAGACCCGCGTTCTGGCCTGTTCCTCGCCCACCGGCCCGGCCTTCGAGGGCGCGCAGATTTCCTCGGGCCAGCGCGCCGCCCCCGGCGCCATCGAGGCCATCCGCATCGACCCGGAAACGAAGGAGCCGCGCTTCCGCGTGATCGGCTGCGACAAGTGGTCGGACGAGGAAGGGTTCTGGGAAGAGACCGCCGCCACCGGCATCACCGGCATCTGCGGCTCGGGCATCATCGAAGCCGTGGCCGAGCTGCGCATGGCCGGGCTGATGGACGAGTCGGGCCTGATCGGCTCGGCGGAGCAGACAGGCACCGCGCGCTCCATCCCGGAGGGCCGCACGCATTCCTACCTCGTGCATGACGCCACCGCCGAGGGCGGGCCACGCATCACCGTCACCCAGGGCGATATCCGCGCCATCCAGCTCGCCAAGTCGGCGCTCTATGCCGGTGCGCGCCTGCTGATGGATGAGCGCGGTGTCGACAAGGTGGATCGTGTCGTGCTCGCCGGCGCCTTCGGTGCGCATATCTCCTCGAAACACGCGATGGTGCTCGGCATGATCCCCGATGTGCCGCTCGAGAAGGTCACATCCGCCGGCAACGCGGCGGGCACCGGCGCGCGCATCGCGCTCTGCAACGTGGGCGCGCGGGTCGAGATCGAGCGCGTTGTGCGGCAGATCACCAAGGTGGAAACCGCCATCGAGCCCAAGTTCCAGGAGCATTTCGTGGCCGCCAACGCCATCCCCCACAAGACCGACCCGTTCCCCGAGTTGAAGAAGATCGCCGCGCTTCCGCAGGTGAGCTTCAACACCGGCGGCGGCGATGCGGGCGGCGAGGGGCGCAGGCGGCGTCGCCGAGGATAGAGGCGAAGCTGAGGCCTTGACCCCGTGCCGCGCGCCGTCGCTTAATCGCTCGGCCCGCAATCGACGCAAGGGGAGGGGGCCTTGACCGAAGCGATCCTGTCTCTTCCGCCCGTGCTGGGCGCGCTTCTGGCGGTGGGCGTCACGATCCTCCTCGCGCTCGTGCCCTATGCCGCGTTGCGCGCTATGTTCCTGCGCGCAGGCGAGACGCTGACGAACGATCTGGCGAATTCCATCGTGGTTCGGGTGAGCGCGCTGCATGCGCTCATTCTCGCGCTCGTCTTCGCGCAAGAGCTCGTCAACCTGCGCGACATCAACACCGCTGCCAACCGCGAGGCTGTATTGGTGAACGATGTTTTCTTCGATCTCGCCCGCTACGCCGCGCCCGAGCAAACCACGCCGATCCGCGAACAGGTCGCGCTCTACGCGCATCTCGTGCTTGCCGAGGAGTGGGACGGCATGGCCGAAACCGGGAGTCTGCTGCCGGCCGCGTGGGACAGCTGGCAGGCAGCCTATGGCGGCATTCTCGAGCTCGCGCCGGAAAACCCGAGGCAGGAGGCGCTGAAAGATATCATGCTCGCCGATATCCGGGAAATCTCGGGCCTCCGGCGTACCCGCGAGAATGCCGGGCTTGCCGGTGTGCCCGGGATGTTTCTCGCCGCGGCCGTGCTTGGCGTGGTGCTGACGGCGGCCGCCTTCTACCCGCACAGGCCCACGCGACAAACGCTGACGCTGATCGCCATCTTCGCGAGCTATACCGGGCTCATCGTCTATTTCGTGATCGCTTTCGCCCATCCCTACAACGCGCCCGGGCGGGCAAACCCGCTTGGCTTCGAGCAGGTCTATGGCGGGCAGTTGGGCGAATGGGGGCGGCGCGCGGCCGGAGTGGGCGACTAGAAGGCGATGTGCACCGGGTGAAACGGCCTTGAGGGGACCTTCGGCCACCGTTGAGGAGCCGCGCGATCGCTGGGCCGCGGCGCGGCGATCCGACAGTCTTTCAGCAGCATTTTATGGTTGCCAAGATCGCGATAGACCAGATCGATGCGCTCACGTCACCCAATCGCCGGGCCGTGGGGGCGGCCCAGCGATCGCGCGGCGGGGCTGCGCCCCTTGGCTCCGCGCTATGACGCTCAAATTCCACGTCCGCTCCAGCCCGTTTCAGGCCAAGCTCCTCTCGCGCTAGCTCTGTTCGGGCCAGTCCCTGCCCATCGCGAGCTCGGCAAATCGCGCCACCACCTCGGCGTCCGGCTCCTGCCCGGTAAAGCCCTTGACGTAGCCCCAAAGCCGCTTGGTGCGCTCTTCCATCGGCTCGCGCACTTCCAGCGCGTGATAGCCCAGCTGCATGAAGTAGAGGATGCGCCCCCGCACATCCGCCTCGTATTCCGAATAGCCATGCCGGGCGAACATCTCGGCCACGGCGGCAAGCCGTTCCTTGTCGGCCGCATCAATACGCTTACGTATGAATTTGTCGCGCCGTGCCCATTCCCGCACGGCGAAATCGAGCCCCTGATCGAAAAGCCCCGGGTCGAGAAAGCAGCGGAAGAAATGGCAGACCGCCTCGGTGATGCCCGAGGCGGGCAGGGCGCATTGCGCGGCGATGGTGCGGGTGTTGCGCGCCTCCCAATCCTCCAGCAGCGCCTCGAGCAGGTGTTTCCGGCTCTTGAAATACCAGTA
>JAVKDQ010000156.1:0-18802 GCA_040222155.1 Roseovarius sp. | reverse complement strand
AGGCCCGCTCGCGCCACGCGAAATGCGCCGGGTCGAGAAACAGGTGATCGTAGACCGACGAGGTGATCACCGGGCGGCTCATCCGCTCGAAAAGCGCATCGGGATTGAGCGAGAACTCGGTCGCCGCGCGATAGACCGCCTCGGGGTTCAGCATGTGCTGCACGTCCTCGCGCCAGAAGAAATGGATGATGTCGACCTCATCCATGATGTTGAAAACCTGGTTGAGAAAGACCTGCGGATAGCCAGCGACCCCGCCCATGTAATAGCGCTCGAACTGGTAGCTCTGCCCATGGTGGCGGATGATCTGGTCGGCGATGTTGTCGAAGGCCCAGTTCGGCACGTCCGGGCAGAGCAAAACCCTGAGCATGGTCAGAAGGCGGAAGAGGCGGCACGGCGCTCCGCCGCGGCGGCCCGATGCGCCCTTGCGCTCTGCATCCAGCGCAGCGTATCGCGGATGCCCGCCTCGAGCGTCATCGGATCGGCCAGCCCCAGAAGCGACTCCATGCGCGCGGTATCGCCCCGCGAATGGCGGATCTCGCCGGGCCGGGCGGGCTCGAAAAGCAGATGCCCGGGCTTGCGCCCCCCGGCATGTTCGATGAGGTCGATCAGGTGCAACATGGATACCGAGCGGCCGGTGCAGATGTTGCAAACAAGCGCCTCGGGCGCCTCGCAAAGCTTCTGCATGGCGGCAAGAAGCCCGCGCACCGCGTCATTGACATGCACGAAATCGCGGGCCTGCAGCCCGTCGCCAAAGATCGTGTGCCCGCGGCCCTCCACGCAGTTTCGCCCGAATTTCGCAAGCGCCCCGGCATAGGGCGAGGCACTGCTCTGGCGCGGTCCGTAGACGTTGAAGAAGCGCAGCCCCGCCGTGGGAAGGCCATGCACATGCCAGAAGGCGCGCGCCTGATGCTCGCAGGCGAGCTTGTCGGCGCCGTAGGGCGAGATCGGGCGCTCGGCCATTTCCTCGTGGCAGGTCTCGCCGCTGCGGTCGCCGTAAACCGCCGCCGAAGAGGCATAGACAACCGGCAGTGGGCCCGCCCGCTGCGCCGCCTCGAAAAGCGCGATCGTGGCGGTGGCGTTGGCTTCGTGCGCGCCCGACCAGTTGCCGATGCAATCCTGCACACCGCTCACTGCCGCAAGGTGAAAGACACAATCGGCGCCCTCCATCGCCGCGTCGAGCGTGGCGCGCGAGGTGGTCGTGCCCTCGATGACCCTCAGGGTTCCGAGCCCGCGGGCGACGGCGAGGTTGGCCTCCGTGCCGGTCGAGAAATTGTCGAGCACCGTCACGCCGGTGCCCTGCCGGAGAAGGTGCTCCACGAGGTGGCTGCCGATGAACCCGGCCCCGCCGGTGACGATCGCGTGCCGCATCCTCAGGCCCCCTTCGCCAGCAGGCGCCGTGTATTCCGGATGAGCCCCGGGTAGCGGCGCAGCAGGTGGCTGTAGGTGCGATAGGCCACCGCGTTGGTGGCCACCAGCCGGCGCGCGTGCTGCAGGGCCGAGCGCGCGCGGCTCCGGTGGGCGGCAAGCGCCGCGCCCGTGTCCTGGCCGCGTTGCGCCCCACGCGCGGCAAGGGCCGTCTCGAAGAGCGCTTCCCAAAGCGCCGCCCGCCCCGCCCAGTCCAGCCGGTCGCGGCGCGCGAGGTTCTCCGCGCGCAGCGCTGCGCGCAGGGCCGGATCGCCGATCAGCCGGTCGGCGGCCTTGGCGAAGGCTTCGGGCGTGCGCTCCTTCAGGATGAAGGCCCGCTGCTTCGGCCCGAACACCTCCGGCACGATGCCCACATCGGTGGAGATCACGGGTGTGCCCGTGGCCATCGCTTCCAGCACCGGGTTGGGCGTGCCTTCCATCGCCGAAGTGCACATCATCAGGTCGAGCCCCCGGTAGAACCCGGGCATCTCCGCGCGCGGCAGCCGCCGCTCCGCCGCATCGGCCACACAGGCCTCCACATCGTGGCCCGCCGCCCGGAGTTGCGCGATGGCCGGGCCGAAGACCCGGTGGCGCCCCTTGAGGTCGGGCTGCAGCGTGCCCGCCCATTGGCTGTTGCCGACCCAACCGATGCGGATTGGCTGGCCCTCCGGGGCCGTCGCAGAGGGCGAGAAGAGCGCGGTATCCACCCCGTCGGGCAGGGTGAGTGCGATGTCGGGCAGGTCCGGCGCGGCGGTGTAAAGCGCCTTCAAACGCTCCGAGGAGGCCGCCACCACATCCGACAGCGCAAAGGGGTTGCCCAGCTCCGCCAGCGCGGCCGCATCGGCGTAGATATGGTCGTAGACCACGCTCACCAGCGCGGGCCGCCCGGGGCCGGTGAATCGCCGCCATGCGCGCGGGCCGAGGCAATCGAGGAAGGCGAGCAGATCGAAGCGCCACAGGAACACGAGGATATCGGCCTCGAGCGCCACTCGCTCCACCACCTGCGCCCGGCCAAACCAGTCGTCCCGGCCCAGTAGCTCCACGTTCCAGTCGCGCATCTGGCGCGCGACGTTGCGGGCGACGTTGTGAAACGCCCAGTCGGGCACGTCGTAGAAGAGAACCACCCGCCCGCGCGCCGTCATGGCTCCACCCCGCGAAGCTCTGCCTCCAGCGGCTGCACAGGCCGGGGCAGCCAGTGCTTTCCGGCGGCGCGCAGGGCGTAGCGTGTGAAATGGCCGAGCGCGGGCAATAGCGGCAGGCCGAGCGTGTCGCGCATCGTGCGCCAGCATCGCCACGCCGCCGCCACCCTGTTGCTCGAGCGGCCCCCCTTCGAGCGCAGCACCATCACCGCGTCGCCAACCAGATGCGCCTCCTCCGCCTCGCCCAGAAGCGCCACCCAGAAGGCGAAATCCTCTGCCGGGGCATCGGGAAACCGCCGCCCCGCCACGAAGGCGCGCGAGAGCATCACCGTCGAGCAGCCGATGGCGGTGTTGCCCAGCAATGCCCTGCGCGACAGCCGCGCCGGCGCGGGCATCGGGCGCGCCTCGGCTCCGTGGAAATTCGCGTAGCGCATGAAGGTGAAGCTTAGCCGCCCCGCGTCCATCGCCGCGCGCTGCGCCGCGAGCTTGCCGGGCAGCCAGAAATCATCCGCGTCGAGAAAGGCGATATAGGGCGTCTCGCTCGCGTCGATCCCGGCATTGCGGGCCATCGCCGGGCCAACCCGCTCCGGCAGCCGGATGAGCCGCGCCCCGTGGTCCCGCGCGATGGCGGCGATCTGTTCGGCGTCGGGCTGTTCCGAGGCGTCATCGATCACGATCACCTCGTTCGGCTCGCATTGGGAGATCGCCGAGCGCACGGCGCGGCGTAGGGCCTCCGGATTGCCGCGGCACGGGATGATGGTGGCTATGGCAGGCGTCGCGGCATCCCAGGACACACCAAGCCCGGCTTCGGCGTCACAGGTGTCGCGTCGCATTCTGGCCTTTCCCCCGGAATATCCAATTCAGCGAACAAAACAGGCAGCAAATAAAGAACCGTGGCGCCAAGACCGCCAACGCGACACTACCAGCAACCGTGTTTTCGGGCAACGATGCAGTGATTGGCGGCTCCGGCGAAGATGCGCGACGGAGAGGATGGCGCCTCTTTCGGCCCCGGCATGCACCTTTCGCCCCGCCGACCCACTGGCGGTGCCCGAAAGCTGGCGGCGGGGCGCAAAACCACTATATAGCGCACCAAATTCTTTGTAACCTGCCTCGGCAGAAGCGCGGGCGAAGGCGATGGAATGGCGGTCGGCCGGATCACGGGAAGAGGTTGGAATGGCAGCCCCGATACTCCAGAACTGGGAAATGACGGCGGCGCTGAACGATCTCACCGCCTGGCTGATTCAGCAGGGGCTCGAGAACACGCCTGTCGAAACATGGCTCGAGGCCTGCTGTAATCGGCTCGTGGCGGCGGGCATACCCCTTCAGCGCGTGAACATCACCATGCGGGCGCATCACCCCGAGATCGGCTCCGTGGCGTTTCGCTGGAATCGCGGCGGCAAGAACGAGCGCGTCGATTTCGAGCGCCGGTCGGAGGCGCCGGAAGAGTTTCTGGTGAGCCCTATCCATTATCTGCTGAGCAACAAGGTCGACGAGATCCGGCAAAACCTCGTGGTGCCCGATCCGGAGCTGAATTTTCCCGTCTTCGACGAGTTCCGCGCGCGCGGCGCCACCGAGTATTACGCCGCGAAACGGCTCTTCTTCCGTCACGACGACGCCCCGCTCAATAACCCCAAGGAGGCCGAGGAGGGCGTGATCGTCTCAATGGCCACCGATGCGCCCGGTGGCTTCACCGATGCTCATCTCGATGGCATCCGCCAGCTCCTGCCGCCTCTCTGCCTGACCCTCAAATGCGGCGCGAACCGGCTGATGGCCGAGGATATCACCGCCGCCTACATGGGGCGCGACGCAAGCCGGCGCGTGCTCTCGGGCGACATCACCAGGGGCTCCACCCAGACCATCCCGGCGGTGATCTGGTATTTCGATCTCAAGGGGTTCACCAGCCTCTCGGAATCGCTCGAGGGCGCGGCGATGATCGAATTGCTCAACGACTATTTCGCCGAGGCTGTGGATGTCGTCGAGCGCCACGGCGGGAACGTGCTGAAATTCATGGGCGACGGGATGCTGGCGATCTTCGACATGGGCCAGATCCCCGATGCTCCCCGCGTGGCCATCGAATCCGCCCTCGAATTGCGCAGCGAATTCGCCGCGCTGAACGAACGCCGCAGATCGGAAGGCCTTGCAACCACAGAATTCACCCTCGCTCTGCACGCCGGCGATGTGCTCTACGGCAATATCGGAGGAAAGACCCGGCTCGATTTCACGGTGATCGGCCCGGCGGTCAACACCACCTCGCGCATCCTCGGCATGTGTAGCGCCGTCGACCAGGCGATCGTGATCTCCGCGCGGGTGGCAAGGCCATTGCTCGAGAGCATCCCCAACCTCGTGTCGCTGGGCCAGTATCGCCTGCGTGGGGTGCGCGAGCGCCAGGAGCTCTTCACGCTCGACTAGGCGGCGCGGAGGCCCCGCCCCGCCGCGCCTTCGGGCGCGCGGGCAGAGGTTGCAAATACGCTGGGCCGCGCGCCGCAGGAGGTCTATGCTGGGTCATGGGCGATGCAGATTCCGGGCTTTCCTTCTACGACGGTCTCCACAGGTATTCCGAGTTCGCGGAGCTCTCGGATGCGGAACGCTACGCCGCCCTGCCGGATGACTGGTGGATCGGAACCTCCGACATCAAGGGGTCGACCGAGGCCGTTCGCGATGGGCGTTACAAGACCGTCAACATGATTGGCGCGGCCGTGATTTCCGCACAGATCAACACGCATGAGGGGGCTGCCTTTCCCTATGTCTTCGGCGGCGACGGGGCGAGCTTCGCGGTGCCGCCCGGCTGGAAGGACCGCGCGAGCCGGGCGCTGGCCGAGGTGCGGCGCTGGGCGGGCGAGGCCTTCGAGATGGAGCTGCGTGTCGGCATGGTGCCGGTCTCGCACATCCGCGCGGCTGGGTTCGACGTTCAGGTCGCCCGTTACCAGGCCTCCGAGGGCGTCGACTATGCCATGTTCTCCGGCGGCGGGCTCGACTGGGCCGAGCGGCAGATGAAGGCCGGGCTGAATGCCATTCCCGATGCCGGCCCGGGCGCCGAGCCGAACCTTGCCGGCCTCTCGTGCCGGTGGAGCCACATGCCCACCCGGAACGGGGTGATCCTCTCGGTCATCGTGGCCCCGCGCGAGGATGTGCCGCGCGCCCGCTTCACCGAGTTCGTTGCCCGCGTGCTCGCCTGCACGAGCCGTGTCGAGGCCGGCGGTCACCCGGCGGCTGGGGTGGGGCCGGCCATGTCATGGCCCCCCGCCGGGGCCACGCTCGAGGCGAAGGCGCAGCGCGGGCAGGGCAGCATCGGCCGCGCCCGTCGCAAGGTGCTCTTCGAGAGTTTCGTCGCCTGGCTTCTCATCAGGACCGGCCTCAAGCTCGGCGGTTTCGACGCCCGCAGATACCGCCGCACGGTCGGCGAGAACGCGGATTTTCGAAAGTTCGACGACGGGCTCAAGATGACGCTGGATTGCGACAGGGCGACGGAGGCGGATCTGCGCGCGCTGCTCGAGGACGGCGCGCGGCAAGGGATCATCCGGTATGGGCTCCACGCGCAGTCCGAGGCGATGCTCACCTGCATCGTGCCCTCCATCCTCGCCGACAATCACGTTCATTTCGTCGATGGCGCCTCGGGCGGATACACCACCGCCTCGCAATTCCTGAAGGGCTGAGAGGCGCGGGCGATGCCGCGCGTGGTCGGTTGATAAGGTTCGGGCTTCTGCTAAGCTGCCCCGGTGATGTTGGGAAGGCGACTATGTTCAATCCCGCCGCAGTCTTGGCTGCTGAGTTCGGTAATCATCTCTCTGAAACCTGCCTCAAGGTTTTTTCGGACGAGAGCACGCGGCACGCGGATCTCCTGAAGCGCACGGCAGCCGAGGCACTGGGCCACCTGAGAACCTGCGACGCCCCCTATCACGACGCCGAACACACGATGATAGTCACGCTGGTCGGTCAGCAGATCCTTTTGGGGCAGCTGAAGACAGGTGTCGTGACGCCGGATGACTGGGTGCATGTGATCGTGGCGCTCCTGCTTCACGACATCGGCTTCGCGCGCGGCGTGTGCGAGGGCGACACGTTCAACGAGGTGGTGATCAACGAGGCGGGAGAGCGGGTCTGCCCGGCGCGCGGGGCCACTGATGCCTGCCTCGGCCCCTATCACGTCGACCGCAGCAAGCTCTTCGCCCGGCAACGCTTCGCCGGGAGCGAGATCATCGATGCCGAACGACTCGCTGCGGCCATCGAATATACCCGCTTTCCCGTGCCCGACGACCCGGCCTATGCCGCCCATGCGAGCGAGCCGGGGCTGGTGCGTGCCGCAGACCTGATCGGCCAGATCGCCGATCCCTATTACTTCCGCAAGATCAGCGGGCTTTACCACGAATTCGCCGAAACCGGCTTCACCGAGAAGCTTGGGCTCTGCTCGCCGATGGATCTTGTCGACCTGTTTCCGCGCTTCTTCCACGATCAGGTCGAAGGGCTGATCGGCCCGGCGCTCGAGCACCTGCGCCGGACGGAGGAGGGCAGGGAGTTGATCGAGCGACTCTACGAGCGCGTCACGCAGATCTCTCGCCGTGAAAACACGCTCGGGCCGTTTTCCGGGCCGCCCTCTCGGCCCTAGCCGGCCTGCGTATGCGCGGCATTGGCCACCAGCCGCTTGGTGACCAGCCGCATTACCGACATGGCGAATTTCGGGTCTTCGTATTGCAGCCGCGTGAAGCGCTTCTCGTTCACCTCGTAGACCACCGTATCCTCCACGCAGCGCACCGTCGCCATGCGCTGCGCGCTGCTGTTGAAGAAGGCCATCTCGCCGAAGATGTTGCCTGCAGGCACTGTCACGTCCTGCCCCTCGATCTCCACGCGGCCCTCGGCGATGTAATAGAGGCTGTCCACCGGGTCGCCCTTCTCGAAGAGCACATCGCCCGCCTTGATCTCCCGCTTCTTGCCATATGCCATGGCGGCGGAGAAATCGGCCTCCGACTCGTCGGTCATATGCGTCACCAGCCGGCGCAGCGCGATCAGCTCGTAGAGCCGATAGGCATTCATGCCGAGCAGAACGGTTTCGATCGCCAGCAGCGGCCAGATCTGGAACAGCGCGCTGTAGACGATGAAACAGGCCGAAGACAGGATCACGAGCACACGCAGCCAGATCAACGAACTCATCGAGAAGGTCGCGAGCTTCAGGAGCACGGCCAGCCAGCCAATGGCTTCGATCAGGGTATGTGTTGTCAAGAAATCCATGGGCTTTGTCTCCTGCTGGGCCCGTCGAGCTAAACCCCGGCTTGGGGGGCTGGTCAAACGCTACTTGCTCACGCCCCGGCTCCGGTCATTTGTGATCCATGTGCTTCTGGAGCGTATGCGCGATGAGGCTGCCGTGGCCAAAGATCGCGCTGTGGCTGCGGTGCCGCATGGTCTCCTGCGGCGGGTTCTTGATCAGCCGCCAGCCCAGCCAGATCCCGACGATGGCGAAGACGACGCTTCCCAGCGCCTGCCCGATCAACACTCCCTGCGCCCCCAGCAGGAGCCCGCCGGCCACCACGAAGGGCCATGTGCCCAGCGTGTTCTGCCCCCAGCTCAGCCATGTCGAATGCGAAGGTCGGCCCAGCGTGTTAAAAGACGCGCTCGCCACGAAGACGGAGCCGCTGAAGAACGAAGAGAGCGCCACCGGAAAGCAGTAGAGATAGATCAGCTCGCGTGTGAGGTTCTCGGCGCTGAAGAGATCGGCGATCGGGCCGCGCAGCACCAGCAATATCACGCTGACCGAAAGCACGTAGATCGCGACGAAGATGATCGCGTCGAGATAGGCGCGCTTGACCCGGTCGGCATGGCCGGCCCCGAAATTCTGCCCGATGATCGGCCCGATCGCGCCCGAAAGCGCCCAGATCACCGAAAAGGCCACCGGCGTCATCCGCCCGATCACGGCCATCCCGGCCACTGCCTCCGCCCCGAATTTCGACATCTCGCGGGTCACGATCGCCGTGCCGATGGGCGTGGCCACGTTCGCCAGCACCGCCCGGAGGGCGAAATGCATGACCGTCTGGAGATCGCGCCAGAGCAGCGGCAGCCGGGGCGGCACGAAGGCGTTGTGCTTGCGCAGGGCGGGGTAGAGCGCCATGCCCAGCGTCACGAACCGCGCCGCCACCGTGGCCCATGCCGCGCCCGGCAGGCCAAGCCCCAGCGCGAAGATGAAGATCGGGTCGAGCACCGCATTGGTCAGCGCCCCGAAGAGCGAGGGATACATCGCGATCCGGTTCTCGCCGTAGCAACGCAGCGAGGCGACCGTGACCATCGAAATCCCCGACACCCACGTGAACGGCACGACGATCCAGAGATAGGTGGCCGCGAGCTCCGCCACCACGCCGGTGGCCCCGAGCAGGCCCACGAAGAACTCGACATTGACCAGCAGGATCATTGGAACGACGATCCCTGTGAGCATCACCAGCATCCCAGTGCTGGTGGCATATTCGCGCGCCTCCAGTTCGTCATCCTCGCCGATGGAGCGCGACACGAGCACCGCCGCCGCCACCGAAAGCCCGATATTGATGGCGCTCGTGAAGAACATGAGCGCGCTGGCATAGCCAGCCGCGGCGGCCATCTCCTCATGGCCGAGCATCGAGATGAAGATCAGGTCGATCAGGTCGACCGCATAGATCGCCATCAGCCCGATACTGGCCGTGAAGGACGACACCGTGACATGGCGCATGATGCTGCCGGTCGTGTAGGTCGCGTGTTTTCGGGTCGCCATGCGTGATCTTTCATGCTTGGGGCGGCAGGCGGATGCCCCCGTTTACAAGCACTCTACAAACACTCGCGTGATGCCGGTAGCCTTGAGTTTCGCAACGGGCTCCGAAGGCCGGAAGATCTGCGCGCGCCTCCCTCTCCCTAGGGCACCCCGATCCGCTGCCCGAAAATGCCGAAGCCGGAGCCATCCTGACCCTGCGAGGCCCAGAGGATCGCGGCGGTCGTCGTGCCGAGCGGCGCGCCCGCTGGCTCCAGCTGATGCGAAAGCGTGGTCGTGTTGACCTGAAACTCGACATCCTGCTTGTCGTTGGCGCTGTCGAAACGCTGCCCGAAGATCCCGAAGCCAGATCCGTCCTGCTTGCCCGACGCCCATGTGACGATATAGCCGCTATCGGCCAGTGCGATCAGCGCCGGCTGGTGTTGGCGGCGTCCCGTGCGGGTGTTGACCCTGACCTCGGCTCCGAATGTCGCGCCGGTCTTCCGGTAGCGCTGGGCATAGACACCGTAATCGGAGCCGTCGGTGCCGAGCGACTGCCACGCGACAACGAAGCCGCCATCGGCCAGCGCGGCGATCACCGGGCTGATCTGGTTGTCGGCCGTCGTGGTGTTAACCCGAAACTCGCCCCCCCGCGCCGAATTGTTGGCCCTGTAGCGCTGCGCGTAGATGCCATGCTTCGAGCCGTCCTGACCGCGGGATTGCCATGTGATGATGAAGCCGCCGCCCATGAGCGCGGCGATTGCCGGGCTGGTCTGGTCGTTGGCCGTGGTCGAGTTGACCCGGAATTCGGTGCCGAACCGGGCCCCGTTCGCGCGATAGCGCTGGGCGAAGATGCCCCAGCCCGAGCCATCCTGGCCCTTCGATTGCCACGCGATGACGAAACCGCCATCCTTCAGCGCGGCCACGGCGGCGGCGCGCTGCTGGCCGATCTTGTAGGTGTTGACGGTGAAGGGGTTGCCGCTCCGCGTACCGGTGCGCGTGTAGCGCTGCGCCCGTATCCCGCGCTTGTCCCTGTCGGACCGGTCGCCCTCGAACGCTACCACATAGCCTTGATCCTCCAGCGCCGCGACGCTGGGCGAGGTTTGCTGGCCGGCTTTGACGCGGTTCACACGAAACTCGGGGCCGGTGCGCGAGGCGTCGGGATCGAAGCGCTGGGCATAAATGCCCCAGCCCGAACCGTCGTTGTTGAGAGATTGCCACGCCACCAGAAACTCGCCAGACCCGTTGGCCGCCACCGCCGGCGATCGCTGGTCATCGGCCCGCGTGCGATTGGCCCGAAACTCGCCGCCCACCCCCGGCGTAATCGTCACCGCCTGCCGGGCGGAGGTGGAGCCGTTCCAGTCGCTGCTGCCTGCGTAGCGTACCCTCACGCGGTGGGTTCCCAGCGTCAACGCCGTGGTGGTGAGCACCGCGCCGCCATTGACGAGCGTGGCCGAGCCGATCCGGCGGTTGCCGCTGAAGAAATGCACCCGCCCGCCAGGCGTGCCGGCCGCCGGGGCTACCGCCTGCACACGCGCTGTCAGCACAACCCGCAGGCCCCATTCCGCAAGCGCAGCCCCAAGCGCCGGCGCAAGGCTCTGGGCCTGCGCCGTCAGGGTCGAGGCCGTATCGCCCTTGCCCACGGCGACCGAGAGCGCGCCGGAGCAATTGTTGCCGGCGCGGGTTTCGCCCGCAACGCTGTCGACACAAGCACCGATCCACCGGCTGCCCGCGCGGTTGAACCGGATGCTGGCGTTCTGCGCACTGGTCGCGCCCGCACCGAGGCTTGCGATCGGGTCGAAGGCCCGCTGCCGATCGCTGAATTCGATGGTCGCGTCGGAGGAGGCCATGTAGCGCAAGGTCGTGGCGTCGGCTGTGGCCGTGCCGTCATTGCGAACCGTCGCGTTGATCGTGACCCGTTCGCCCACCACCGGCGTGGCCTTGGAGCGCCCGATAACGCTGATCACGAGGTCGGGCTCGGGTGGGCCGGTGATGGTGATGGCGAACCCGGCGGAGCAGTTGTTGCCGGTATCGGTTTCACCGCTGGAAGGGTCCACGCAGGCGCCCACCCAGTAGCTGCCCGCCGTATTGATCGTCACCGGCACGGTATGGTCTTCGGAATCGTCGTTCAGGCCGCGCGCGTTCAAGGCGATCACGGAGGTCGAGGCGAGGAGCGAGTCGGCGTTCGTGATGCTCTGGTCGCTCGAGAGAAAAAAGCGCAGCACTGTCTGGCTGGATGACGCATTCCCGTTGTTGGAAACCGTTGCCATGAGGGTGATGGTGTCGCCGGTCACCGCCGTCGAGGGCGCGCGCGAGAAGGCGGAGATCACGAGGTCGGGCTCGAGCGGGTCGGTGATGGTCACGGCTACCCCAACGGAGCAGTTGTTGCTGGTATTGGCCTCGCCGGCATAGGAATCCGCGCAGGCGCCCAACCAGTAGTTGCCCGCCGTGCCGATGGTGACAACAGCGTTGTCGGCTTCGCTGCCGCCGGCGGCCAGGGCCGCCACGGCATCCGTGCCGAGCTGCGTGTCGAGGGGCGAAATGGTGGCGTCATTCGAGAGGTAATAGCGCAGCGTCGTCGAGCTGGATGTCGCGTTGCCCTGGTTGGCCACCACCGCGTTCAGCGTGATGGGCGCACCCGTCTCCGCCGTGCTCGTCGAGCCGGAGAACCCGCTGACCACGAGGTCGGAGCCCGCGCCGCAACTGTAGGAGTTGAGTGTCCGTCCGACATCGGGCAAGGGCCCGATATGGCCGGTTTGCGGGTTGGTCTGGTCCGATCCGAACTGAACCAGCTTCGCGCGCATCTGCGCGGGCGTAAGCTTTGACTGGCCGCAAGAGGCCAGCCGCCCCTGAATCGCGGCAACCGCGCCCGCCACGATGGGCGAGGCGCTTGACGTGCCGCTAAACCCCGCCGTGTAGCGCTGACGGATGTCGCCGCCGCCGTCGAAGAGCGCTCCATAGCCTGTCGTAGTCACGTTATGCCCCCAGCCCTGCACATCAACCCGCGAGCCGTAGCTCGAAAAGCTCAGCCGAGTCCGGGTGCTGGAAGATCCGGCCCCCACGATGATGGCGCCGGAATCGCGCGTGGCCCGGTCGAAGAGGTTGTTGCAGCCGGCCTGATCGAGGTCGACATTGCCGTTGCCCGCCGCCGCAACCACGATGCGCCCCGCCGCGGTCGCGTTGGAGACGGCATCGAACACGCTCTGCAACACCTCGAGCGGCCCATAATTGCCCGTGCCGCAAACCCAGTATTGCTGTTCGATCAGGATCACGTCGCCGGGCGAGATCGCGTTCGAGGCGGCGGTGATGGCCGCCGCGGGGTTGTAGCCGGAGGTCGTGTTGGCGGCGGCAACATGGGCTTCCGCGCCGGGCACGATGCCGGTGACGCCGTAGGCATTGGCCTTGCCCACCATCTCGCCCAGCACAGCGGTGCCGTGGTCGGTGTCACCGAAGGGGTCGACGGGCGTCGCACCCACGTTCACGATCCGCGTGTTGGGCAGTTCGAGGTCTTCATGGTCGAGCTGCCACGAATACTCCACGTCGACGATCCTGACGCCGGTGCCATCGACACCTCCGAGCCCGGCCAGCACGTTCACGTTGATACCGGTGGGCGCGGCCCCCTTGTAGCCCTGCTGCCCGCTATAGTCCGGCGTCGTCGGTGTGATATCGACAGGGGCCGGGGCCGGCACCGGGGCCGGTTCGGCGAACTCCACGAAATCGAGCGTGTTGAGGCGGTCGGCCACCTCGGCGGCCGTCTGCCCCGGCGGCACCGGCACCGTAAAATAGAGGTTCAGGTCGGCCAGCTGCTTGCCGTTCCGCTGCTGCCCAAGCGCGCGCTGCGCGTCGAGCTCGGCCTCCGGCACCGTATGCAGCCGCTCGAAGGCGTTCATCGAAAGGCCGAGGCTGGAAACCGCCTGATCCAGCACATCGCCCTGCGCGCTGGCGAGCCCGCTCAGCCCGCCGTTCCGCTTCCGAACCGTCAGGCCCTCCCGGAACTTCACCACGACCGAGCCCGATTGCGGCATGGCCTGCAACTCGGAGAGAGGCTGCTTGGCCGGAACGTCGCGCGGCAAGAGTGGCGCGGGGCTTGTCTCGCCCGCATCTGACCCGGTTTGTGCGAAGAGCGGGGCAGGGGCGGCAAGCCCGGCAATCGCCAGGGAAATAGCGAGCACCACCGCGTATCCGAGCCGAAATCGAGCCATCATGTCATCCCCCGCGGGCGATCCCGCCGTTCCGTTCTGCGAGGGGCACAACAAGATATTCCAATAAATGATCGCGCCGAAAACGGGGCTTTGGCCGTGATCGACCGAATTTTTCCCCGCCGGGCGCCGTTAACCGCTACGCCAAGGGGCCACACCGCAATATCACTACTTGCAGTCTGACCGCTCGTTCCGGGTTGGTCAAGAAAAGCCCGTGCGGTTGCCGCGCCCGCCCGGGGCCATGCGCCCCGGGATGAGCCCGCCGCTGCCCGGCAGGCCGGGTCACCCGATCCGGGTAAACCCGTCCTCGCTCCAGAATTCGCTGCCAACCTGATGTTGGCCCATGAAAAGCCCGTCCGGGTCGTAGTGGTTCTTGATCTCCAGCAGCCGCCCGTAGTTCTCTCCCCACGCCCGCGTCTTCCAGTCAGCCTCGTGAAAGTTCATCTCCGCCGAATAGGAGCCGGTCTCCGGTTCGAGCCGGCGGAAGCTCTTGTAGACGGCGCTCACCTTCGCGGCCTTGGCCCGCAGCGCGGGTTCGTCGAGCGCGTGGTCGGCATGGCCATCGATGACGTTCTGCTGTGCCGTGGCGATCAGCAGCAGCGCGAAGGCATCCACGGCTGAGGGGTGAACCGGCGTATCGCGCGCCTCCTCGAGAATGTGATCCGGCGCGCCCGCAAGCCCCTTCTGGAAGTGGAAGGCAAAGCGAAACTCGCGCGCGGCCTCGATGATCGTGTCGCGCAGCGCGCCGATGCGATCCTCCGAAAGCAGGTCTTGCGAGAGCCACGCGGATTCGTAGCCGCCCCAGAAGACATTCGTCTCGCCATTGTCGCCATTCCAGAAAAACCGGGTGCCCGCATGCGACGAGTCCCCGTCGAGCACGATCGTTTCGGGCATTTCCGTCTTGCGGTAGTCGAGATCCCACCATTTCTGCGCGGGGATGTCGTAGACCACGAGATCTTCGGTGAAGGTGTAGGCGCCGCCATTAATCAGGTCGAGCACCGGCGACCAGAGCGTGCGCACCTCGTCCGACGACTTGTCAATGAAGGTCATCTTCACGAACATGGTGTTCTCGGGCGCGAAATGAATCTGCTCGCCCCAGCTCGGGTTGATCAGGCTGTCGCGCGTGAACGCCAGCGTGCGCTCGACAAGCGCCCGGAACGCGGCGTCGTCCTGCGCCTGAACCGCGAAGCCGATGAACCCGAAGCGCGCGGGCAGGTCGCGGGTGGCGAAGGTAAGGCGGATGGTGATGCCGAACCCCGCGCCGCCGGCCTTGAGCGCCCAGTAGAGATCGGCGTTCTGGTAGGCGTTCGCGATCAGGATGTCGCCATTGCCCACCACCACCTCCGCCTCGAGAAGGTTGGCGCCGGTCATGCCGCCGAACTTCGAGAAATGGCCGAACCCGCCCGATTGCGCGTGCCCGCCCACGCCCACCGAGGTGCAGCCGCCGCCCTGCACATAGCGCCCGTGCTTCACCACGACCTCGCTGTAAAGGTCGATGAACTTCTCGCCAGATGCCACGCTCACCGCCGCCCGACCGGCCGAGGCGGGGCCACCCGCCGGCACGAAGCTGTCATGCAGTTCCACGCCCTTCAGGTCGCGCGTCCACACAAGCAGGCTGTCGGGCGCGTTGGACTGCCCGTAATAGGAGTGCCCGCCTCCCTTCACGACCAGCCGGAGGTTATGCGCCCCGGCGAATTTCACCAACTCGGATACGTCGGAGGCCGTGCGCGGGATGCCCACGACCTCGCTTTTCGCGCTGCGCCAGCCGTCGAGCCAGCCGAGCGATTGGGTGGAGCCGGAATAATCCTGCAGAAAGAAAGGGTTCGTCAGCTTGCCCAGAACCGCCTTCGTCACCGAGCCACCGCTTTGCGCGAGCGCGGCATCGAGCGCGGTGCGGGCCTCTTCCAGAGTGCCGTCGAGCCTGCCCGCAAGCGCCTTCCAGTCCGCGGTCGAGGGCCAGCCCGCCTCACCGGGGCGCACCCTTTGAAACCGCGCTGTCTGGGCCCTCGCCGCCCGGAAGGGCAAGAGCATGGAAAGGCCGAAGCCACCCGTCAGTCCCAGAAAGCCTCTGCGTTGCATGTCTCAATCTCCCAACCGCAAGAAACACTCACAGGTTGCATCGCTACCGGGAAAATCGGGCAAAAATTGGTTTTTCGTTTGTCCAGTGTCGGGTCGTCTCAGCCCGTCTCCACCCGGTCTCGGGGCATGTCATCCCCGCCGATGGCGCGCTCCAGATTGCCGAGATCCTGTTTCCGGAGCCGTTGCAGCAAGCGCGCCGTCTCCTCGCGGCATCGCGTCAGCGGCATCTCTTCTGGAAAGACGAAATCCGGCAGCGCCGGCAGTTTCAGCACGATCCTCCGCCAGTCATGCACCACGAGCACCCGTAGGGCCGCGGTTTCGCAAGGGTTGAGCCGGGTCATGGCCTCTGCCCTCTGCGCCACATGGCCAAGCGCCTGCAGCAGGCGGCGCGCGCGCAGCACCGTTTCCTCGTCGCACAGCCGCGCCCGCATCCAGCCGGGCAACGCCGTGGCCTCGGTCACGGCGAAGGTGAGGGCGCCGCCGGCGTCGACCGCCTGCGATGTGAGCAGAAGGTTGGGCGAAATCCACGCCCCGTCCGGTGCCGTCTCCGTCTCGCTTCCCGGCTCGAAGATCGCGAGCGAGGCGCGCTCCGCTAGCGGCGCGGTGGCATAGATCCGGGGCGAGGCCGCCATGCTCTGCGCCCGGCCCCAGCCTGTCAGAACGTAATCGCTGTTGCGCCCCCTGCGCCGGCTCTCGATCCAGCCATCCTTGCGCAACCGGTGCAGCGCCACCCGCACCGCTTCGGGCTTGAGGCCGATGATGTCGCTCAAATGGAGGATGAGCGCGCTGCTGATCCGCGCGTCTTCCTCCTGTGCCAGTTCGCCGAAGATTGTCACGAGAAGCGACCACACGCGCGGCGGCCGGTCGCCGCTCAGACCTGCAACAAGCTCTTCGAATTGCGCGCTACCCATGAGGATCTGATAAACCGCGCGCCGCGGGTTGCCAAGATCAAGCGGCGAAGGCGTTCATCGTCAGTAGCTCGTATTCCGCCACCTTCTCCGCGTCCTGGTTGGTGAGCGTCACATGCCAGCGCACCTCGCCATAGTCGGCATTGCGCGGGGTCTTCTGCTTGACGGTGAGGCGCACCTTTATGCTGTCGCCCGCCTGCACCGGCTTCATGAAGCGCAAGCCGTCGAGCCCGGTATTGGCCAGCACCGGGCCTTCGGAGGGCTCCACGAAGAGCCCGGCGGCGAAGCTCAGAAGCAGGTAGCCATGCGCCACCCGGCCCGGAAAAAACGGATTGCGCCGTGCCGCCTCGTCATCCATGTGGGCGTAGAACGTATCGCCGGTGAATTCCGCGAAATGCGCGATGTCGTCTAGCGTGATCGTGCGTGGCGCGGTGTGGATCGTCTCGCCGATGGCGAGGTCGTGAAAGCCGCGGGTGAAGGGATGGGCAGGGGCCTTTATCTCGGCGGCCCCGGGCACCCATTTGCGCCCGATCGTGGCCAGCATGTCGGGGCCGCCCTGAACGGCGGTGCGCTGCATGTAATGCAGCACCCCGCGCACCCCGCCCAGCTCCTCGCCGCCGCCCGCACGGCCCGGGCCGCCATGAACCATGTGGGGCAGGGGCGAGCCGTGGCCGGTGCTCTCCTTCATGCTGTCGCGGTTGTTGATGTAGATCCGCCCGTGAAACGCGGCGGAACCCAGCGCGATCTCGCGCGCCACCTCTGCATCGTGGGTGATGACCGACGCCACCAGCGAGCCCCCGCCGCGATTGAGCAGCTCCACGGCGTGATCCAGATCGCGGTAGCCCATGACGGTGGAAACCGGCCCGAAGGCCTCGGTGTCATGCACGCGGGTGGCGGCATCGGGGTTGGCGCAATGAAAGAGCATGGGCGGCAGGAACGCGCCCTTCGCGGCATCCGCGCCCACCACCTCGAAATGCTCCGGGTCGCCAAAGACGCGCTCGGCCTCGCCCCCAAGAACCTTGGCCTTGGCCAGCACGTCGCGCCTCTGGCTCTGCGACACGAGCGCGCCCATCCGAGTGCCCTCGGCCTTCGGGTCGCCGATCACCGTGCCCGAGAGCCGCGCGCCCAGTGCCTCGATCACCGCCTCCACCTGCGCCTGCGGAGCGATGATCCGGCGGATGGCGGTGCATTTCTGCCCGGCCTTGGCGGTCATCTCGCGGCTGGCTTCCTTGATGAAGAGGTCGAACTCGGGCGTGCCCGGCACCGCATCCGGCCCCAGCACCGAGGCGTTGAGGCTGTCCTGCTCGGCCACGAAGCGCACCGACTGGTGCAGCAGATGGGGGTTCGAGCGCAGCTTCAGCGCGGTCTCCGCCGAGCCGGTGAAGCTCACCACGTCCTGGCAGGTGAGCCGGTCGAGCATGTCGCCCGTGCCCCCCGCCACCATCTGCAGCGCGCCCTCGGGCAGCAGGCCGCTTTCCAGCATGATCCTCACCGCCAGCTCGGTGACATAGCAGGTGGCGGTGGCCGGCTTCACGATGGCCGGAACCCCCGCCAGAAGTGTCGGCGCGAGCTTCTCCAGCATCCCCCAGACGGGGAAGTTGAAGGCGTTGATATGCACCGCGACCCCGCGCAGCGGCGTGGCGATGTGCTGGCCGAGGAAGCTGCCCGCGCGCGAGAGTTGCTCCACCTCGCCGTCGAGATAGACGTGGCCATCCGGCATCTCGCGCCGCCCCTTCGAGGCGAATACGAACATTGTGCCGATGCCGCCGTCGATGTCGATCATGTGGTCGGCCTGCGTGGCGCCGGTGGCGAAGGAAATGTCGTAGAGCGCCTGCTTGTGCTGGCCCAGTTGCGTGGCGAGCGCCTTGAGCATCCGCGCGCGGTCGTGAAATGTCATGGCGCGCAGCGCAGGGCCGCCGGTGTCGCGCGCATGGGCGAGCATCGCCTCCACGTCGAGGCCCGCGTTGCCCGCCCGGGCCATCGCGTCGCCGGTCACGGCATTCTCGATCATGCGCGCGCTGTCGTCGGGGCCGATCCACCGGCCGGCGGCAAAGCTTTTCACGTCGAGCAGGGTCATGTCGCATCCTTTCGGGGTCGCGTCAGCGGCTCTCTTATTAATTGACCAACCGGTCGGTTTATGCAAGGATGATTTTGGACAAGGGAGCAGGACAGGCGCAGAATGACCGAGACGATCCTGGTGCAAGACCATGAAACTTGGGCGGAAATCACGCTGAACCGGCCCGAGCGGCTCAACAGCTTCACAGAGGAGATGCACCGCGCCCTGCGCATGGCCCTGGAGGGCGCGCGCGACGAGGGCAAGCGCGCCGTGCTGCTCACCGGCGCGGGCCGGGGCTTCTGCGCGGGCCAGGACCTGGG
>JAVKDQ010000155.1:0-24224 GCA_040222155.1 Roseovarius sp. | reverse complement strand
TCGCCAGCGCGCTCGGCATCACGGTGTTCGGCGAGACGATCCGCACCAACGTGGCCATCGGCACCGGGCTCATCGTGGCGGCGGGGCTCTTCACCCTCTGGCGGCAGCGCAAGGCGGGCTGAGGAAGGACGTGCCAAGGAGTGAGCGGCCGAAACCTCAGTGAAACAGCCGGAGCAAGAAGAGCGTGATGCCGGGGAAGGTCACCAGCAGCGCGACCCGGAGGATGTCGGAGGTCACGAAATACATCACCGCCCGGTAGGTGTCGATCATCCGCGTCGTCGGGTCCATCGAGTTGATAACAAAGAGGTTCATCCCCACCGGGGGTGTGATGAGCCCCACCTCCACCACGATCAGCACGAGGATGCCGAACCAGATCGCCACCTCTTCCTGGCTCATGCCGAAATCGAGCTGGCTCACGATGGGAAAGAAGATCGGGATGGTGAGCAGGATCATCGAAAGGCTGTCCATCAGGCAGCCGAAGACGAGGTAGAGCGCGAGGATGCACACCAGCACCGCCCAGGGGCTGAGCCCCAGCCCCACCACCCATTCCGAGAGCTCCTGCGGCACCTGGCTGAGCGCAAGGAAGCCGTTGTAGAGCGCCGCGCCAAGCACGATGAAGAAGATCATCGCCGTGTTGCGGGCCGTGGCGTAGAAGCTCTTCGTCAGCGTCACGCGGGTCAGCCCGCCATTGAGAAGCGCGATGAGCCCGGTGCCCGCCGCGCCCACCGCCGCACCCTCCGTGGGGGTGAACCAGCCGAGATAGATACCGCCCACCACCAGCAGGAAGACGAGCAGCACCGGCCAGACGTCGATCAGCGCGCGGATGCGGCCCGCAAGAGGCGTGGCCTCGCGCTGTCCCGCCGCGCCGGGATTGACCCGGACGTAAACGGCGATCGTGAGCATGTAGCCGATGGCGGCGAGGATGCCGGGGATGAAGGCCGCGAGAAAGAGCTTGGCGATGTTCTGCTCGGTGAGGATGGCATAGATCACCAGCACCACCGAGGGCGGGATGAGGATGCCGAGCGTGCCGCCCGCCGCCAGCGTGGCGGTGGAGAAGCCGCCCGAATAGCCGTAGCGCTTGAGCTCGGGCAGCGCGACCTGGCTCATCGTGGCGGCGGTGGCGAGCGAGGAGCCGCAGATCGCGCCGAAGCCCGCGCAGGCCCCCACCGAGGCCATCGCCACCCCGCCCTTGCGGTGCCCCAGCCACGCCTCGGCGGCCTTGAAGAGCGCCTGGCTCATGCCGCCCAGCGTGGCGAAATGGCCCATCAGCAGGAACATGGGCACGATGGAGAGCGAATAGCTCGAGAAGGTCGAGAAGGTTTCGTGCTTGAGCCGCGAGAGCGCCATCGTCATGCCGTCGGTGATGGCATAGAGCCCGCCGAGCGCCACGAGGAACATCGCGAGCCCGATGGGCACCCGCAGGAAAATGAGCCCCATCAGCACCGGGAAGGAGGCGAGGCCGATTTCGAGATTGCTCACTCGCCCGCCCCTTCGTTGCCATGCAGGATGACCCGCCCGCTGAGGTTTTCCGCGATCCGGGCGATGGCCACGTAGATGCCCGTCAGCGCCGCCACGGTGGCCGCGACGAGGCTCGCGGCATAGGCCCACCAGATCGGAAACTGAAGCATGAACGTGGTCTCGTTATATTGAACCTTCTCCTGCATCCCCTCGTAGAGCCGCCACGCGATCAGCACCAGCACGGCCGCAAAGACCACATCCACCACGATCTGGATGGCGCGGTTCGCCTTTCTCGGGAAATAGGTGGTGAAGATATCCACCGTCGCATGGCCGCCGGTGATCTGGCAGAGCGGCAGGAAGGCGAAGATGGCAAAGGCCACGCCCGCCTCCACCAGTTCGAAATCGCCCAGCACCGGGCCCACACCCATGTCGAGCAGGCGTTGCGCCAGCACGGGAAAGAGGCTTTCGGCGAGGCCGCCATGCAGGAAGCCGTTGAGAGCGCGGCCCAGCACGGAGACGCAGGTGAGCAGGATAAGGCCGGTCAGCACCAGCCCCCCCAGCACCGCCATCAGCCGGGCCAGAGCCAGAAAGAGTTTCTGCATGATATGCCCCGCGCGTGCCCCGATCTGGCGGCGGGGCCGGTTGTGCCCGGCCCCGCCGCGTTCCGTTTCGTCAGTCGGTGTTCTTCTCGATCAGCGCCTTGGCCTGGTCCACCAGCGCCTGCCCGTCGAAGCCCTTCTCGTTCATCTCGGCGATCCATTTCGCCTCGACATCGCTTGCGGCGGCCTTCCACTCGGCCACCTGCTCGGGCGTCAGGTCGATGATGTTGTTGCCGGCTTCTTCGGCGAGCTTGCGCGACGGCGCGTCGGCACCCGACATCAGCTTGCCCGCGAGCGCCGAGAAATCGGCACCGGATTCGGATTCGATCACCGCCTTCAGATCATCCGGCAGGCTATCCCACTTGGCCTTGTTCATCGCGAAGATGAAGGCCGTGGTATAGAGCGCCTCGCCCCCGAAGGTGGTGTGGTTTTCCACGAGTTCGGGAATCTTCAGCGCGGCGGTCACCTCCCACGGAATCACGCCCGCGTCGATCACGCCCTTCGAGAGCGCCTCGGGCAGTGCCGGCACCGGCATGCCCACGGCGGTCGCGCCCACATCGGTGAGCATGCCCGTGATCACCCGCGTCGGCCCGCGCACCTTGAGGCCGTTGAGGTCTGCCACCTCGTCGATGGGCGTCTTGGAATGGATCACACCGGGGCCATGCACCCAGACGGCAAGGATCTTCATGTCCTTGAAATCGCTGTCCATCATGTTGGCCTCGGCAAACTCCCAATAGGCGCGGGAGGTGTCCTCGGCGTTCGACATGATGAAGGGCAGCTCGAACACTTCCGCCTGCGGGAAGCGGCCGGGCGTGTAGCCGGCCACCGTCCAGACGATGTCGGCCACGCCGTCCACCACCTGGCTCGCAAGCTCCGGCGGCTTGCCGCCAAGCTGCATCGCCGGGTAATGGTCGATCTTGATGCGGCCCTCGGAGGCTTCCATCACCCGGTCGGCCCAGGGCTGAAGGATCAGCTTGGGCACATTGGCCTGCGGCGGCAGGAACTGGTGCATCTTCAGCGTCACCTCCTGCGCGAAGGCGCCCGCGCCCATCGCTGCCGCGAATACCGTGGCAAGCGCCGCGCGCGTTGCCGTCTTGAATACTGTCATCTTACGTGTCCTCCCTAGGATCAGTGCAGGCCCCCGGCGCCTTCCCGCGCCGAAAGCCGGTTTTCTCGGCGGCGCGCGCCCGGCGTTTGCGCCCGGGTCTTCCTGCGTGCCGATGTTCGCATTGAATTGGTCAGTTTTGCAACTGTCATCCCCGAGTTGTCCGCCTGCCGCAAAGAAACGCAGGGCTCCGGCGGCGCGACCGCTCAGGCGATGGCGAGCCGCACCGGCTCCAGCCCCTCCACCCCGCCTTCCAGCACGCTGCCCGGCCCCACTGCGCCAACGCCCGCAGGCGTGCCGGTGTAGATCAGGTCGCCCGGCTCCAGCCTGTAATAGCCCGACAGATGCGCGATGAGCTCGGGCACAGACCACACCATCTCCGAAAGCCGCGCCTCCTGCACCCGCACACCGTCGCGGTCGAGGTGGATGCGCTGATCGCCGATCGCGCCGAAGCCCGCCACCGGCGTGATCGGCCCCATCACCGCGGCATTGTCGAAATCCTTGCCCAGATCCCACGGGCGGCGCTTGTCTTTCGCCTGCGCCTGAAGGTCGCGGCGGGTGAGGTCGATGCCACAGGCATAGCCGTAGACATGCGAGAGCGAATCCTCCTGCGAAATTCCGCTGCCGCCGCGCCCGATCGCCACCACGAATTCCATCTCGTGATGGCAATCTTCGGTGCCAGAGGGATAGGCAATCGTCTCTCCCGAAAGGCAGAGCGCATGGGCCGACTTGGTGAAGTAGAACGGCGCCTCGCGATCCACCTCGTTGCCCATCTCGGCGGCATGGGCGGCATAGTTGCGGCCCACGCAGAAGATGCGGCGCACCGGGAAAAGCGCAGCCTCGCCCGTCACCGGAACAGCAGGGGGGGCGGGCAGGTCGAAGAGATAATCGGCAGGCATGGCGCGGCTCCTTCAGGGGCGTGGTGTTTGCCGCCTTATGGGCAGCCCGCGCGCCCCTGTCAAAGCCCTCAGGCCACGCGCCCCCCGCGGGACCACACCCCGCGCACCGCCGGCACCCCGCCGCGCAACCGGAACCGGATCAGATCGGCCCGCTTGCCGGGGGCGATCTCGCCCCGGTCGTCGAGCCCCACGCTTTGCGCCGGGGTGCGGCTCACCGTGGCGAGCCCGCGCGCCATGTTTCCCCAGAGGTCGCCCAGCTGCACCGCCGCCATCAAGAGCGCCGCCGGCACGTAATCCGAAGACAGGATGTCGAGCAGGTCGGCCTCCGCCAACTCCCGCGCCGCCACGTTGCCCGAATGCGAGCCGCCGCGAATGAGGTTGGGCGCGCCCATCATCACCGCGATGCCTTGAGCGTGGCAGGCCTCCGCCGCCTCTCGCGTGGTGGGAAACTCCGCCAGCCTGATGCCATAGCCCGCCGAGATCGCCACCTGCTCGGCGGTGGTGTCGTCATGGCTCGCCAGCACCGCGCCGTAACGCGCCGCCGCCTGCACCGTCTCGGCCTCGTGATGCTCGCCATTGGCATCCCGCAACGCCTTGAGCTGAGCCACATGGGCCGCGAAATCCGCATCGGAAAGGCCCTGCTTGCCTTTCATGTAGTCCTCTAGCTTCGAGATGTCGCGAAACTGCCGCTGCCCCGGCGTGTGATCCATCAGGCTCACGATGCCCACCCTGTCTTCCGGCCCGAACTCCGCCATCTCCTCCACCAGCGTCTCCGAGCAGACCTCGGCGCGCAGGTGCAGGAAATGGCTGATCTTCAGCGCCTCCTCGGCCCGCATCGCCAGCAGTTCGCTGGCCAGCTCGCGGGCATATTTCAGGTAACGCCCCTTGCCGTTCGGGATCGAGCCGATCCGCATCGCGTCGAAGACGGTGGTGATGCCGGTGCCCGCAAGCTCGGCATCATGGGCGAGGATCGCGGCATTATGCGGCCACGCAACCTTGGGGCGCGGCTCGATATGACGCTCGAGATTGTCGGTATGCAGCTCCACCAGCCCGGGCGCCACCCAGTCGCCCTCGCAATCCACGGCGCCCGCTGGCACGGCGGCCCCCTCGGAAATATCCTCGATCAGCCCGTCCTTCACCCGCACCGCCCCCTTCAGGGTTTCCCCGGGCAGAACCACGATGGCGTTGGCGAGCACGAAATCTTGTGTCATGTGATGGTCACTCTTCTGGGGCAGGAACGGGTCAAAGGGGTCGGAACATGGCATTCAGGCGCTACGCGGTCTACTACACGCTCGAGGCGGAAAGCCCGCTCGCGCGCTTCGGCGCGGCATGGCTCGGATGGGATGTGGCCAAGGGCCAGCCAGTGCCCCACCCGCAAGTCGAAGGCCTGCCGGCGCCGGTGTCGGAGCTCACCGAGACGCCCCGCAAATACGGGTTTCACGCCACGCTCAAGCCGCCCTTCCGGCTGGCCGAGGGCAAGAGCGTCGATGCACTCGCCACCGCCGTCGAGCGGCTGGCGACCCAAGGCCCGCCGATCCGCGCCGACGGCCTCGTTCTGGCCCCGCTCGGCCGCTTCCTCGCGCTGGTGCCGCAGGGCAGCGAAAGCGGGCTCAACGGCATGGCCGCGATGGTGGTGGAAACGCTCGACAGCTTCCGCGCGCCTGCCAGCGAGGCCGAACTCGAACGCCGCCGCGCCGCCGGGCTCACCGGCCCGCAGGAAGAGATGCTCACCCGCTGGGGCTATCCTTACGTGATGGGCGAGTTCCGCTTCCACATGACGCTCACCGGCAAGCTCCCCAAGGCGCAGGTCGCCCCGGCCGAGGCCTGCCTCGCCACCGCGCTGCACGGGCTTCTGCCGCAACCCTTCCTGCTCAACGGGCTGAGCCTCGTGGGCGAAGGAGAAGATGGGCGCTTCCGGGTGATCCATCGCTACGCCTTCTCGCTCTGAAGCGCGGCCAGCACCTGCGCCACGGTCCGCTCGAGCGGGCCGTCATTGGCAACCTCGATCACCCGGCCAAGACCTTCCGGCAACCGGAAATCGCGCCGCGAGAGCCGCGCGGCGATCTCCGCCTCGCTCTCCCGCCCGCGCCCCCGCAGCCGCGCCGCCAGCACCTCGTCCGGCGCGGTCAGATGCAGCGTCACGAAACCCGCGAAAAGCCGCTCCGCCTCCGCCAGAACGCCACGCGAGAGGTTCACGAGGCAGATGCGCCCCACCGCCATCTGAGGCGCCACTTCCGATCGCGGCACGCCGTAACGCATGCCATGCGCCTCCCAGTCGAGCACGAAATCGCCCGCCACCCGGCGCCGCGCGAACTCCGCCACGCTCACCCGCTCGAACACCTCGCCGCCCTGCCCCTCGTCGCGCGTGATCACTCGTCGCACGAGGTGGATCCCGTCATGCGCACGGGCCAGCGCTTCCATCACGCTGTCCTTGCCCACGCCCGAAGGGCCGACGACGCCAACGAGCCTGCCCTGCATCACGCCGCCCTTGGCGTGAAGGCGGAAACATCCACCTCCCGGTCGCAGACCCGCGCCCGCGCCGCCTCGTCATGGAAGATGCCCAGCACCGCCGCGCCCCGCGCCTTGGCCTCCTCGATGAGCCGCAGCACCGTGTCGCGGTTCTGCGCATCGAGGCTCGCCGTGGGCTCGTCGAGCAGCAGCGCCGGATACGGGTAGGCGAAACCGCGCGCGATGTTCACCCGCTGCTGCTCGCCACCCGAGAAGGTGGTGGGGCTCAGATCCCACAGCCGCTCAGGAATGTTGAGCCGCGCCAGCAGCGCCTCGGCCCGCGCCACCGCCTCGGCTTTCTCATGGCCCGTCAGCAGCAGCGGCTCGGCCACCACCTCGCGCGTGGGCACCCGCGGCACCACCCGCAGGAACTGGCTCACGTAGCCCAGCACGCTGCGCCTCAGCGCGAGGATCTCGCGCGGCTCAGCCCGCGCCACGTCGAGCTCGCCCACCATGATCCGCCCCGAGGCGGCAAGGTAATTGCCGTAGATCATCCGCATCAGCGTCGACTTGCCCGCACCGGATGCCCCGGTCAGCGCCACGCATTCGCCCGGCGCTACCGAGAGCCCCGCCCCCGCCATCACCGGGATCACCGCGCCGCCCTGGTTGTGCAGGGTGAAGTTCTTCGCCACGTCCTGAACCTCGATCATCGCAATCTCTTTCATCTTTCCAGAAATACTCCGGGGGCGAGGGGGCAGCGCCCCCTCAAGAAACTCACACCTGCAGCACGCTCGACACCAGGAGCTGCGTGTAGCCATGCTGCGGGTCGTCGAGCACCTGGTCGGTGAGGCCCGTCTCCACCACGTTGCCGTCCTTCATCACCATCAGCCGGTCGGCCAGCAGCCGCACCACGGCAAGGTCATGCGTCACGATAATGGCCGAAAGGCCCATCTCCCGCACCAGCCCGCGCAGCAGGTCCAGAAGCCGCGCCTGCACCGACACGTCGAGGCCCCCGGTGGGCTCGTCCATGAACACGAGCCGCGGCCCGGTCACGAGGTTCCGCGCGATCTGCAGGCGCTGCTGCATGCCCCCGGAGAAGGCGCTCGGCCGGTCATCCACCCGGTCCTCGCTGATCTCGACGCGGCCCAGCCAGTCCACCGCCGCCGCGCGGATATCGCCGTAATGCCGCGCGCCCACGGCCATCAGCCGCTCGCCTACGTTGCCGCCGGCACTCACGCCCATCCGCAACCCGTCGCGCGCATGCTGGTGCACGAAGGCCCAATCGGTCCGCGCCAGCATCCGCCGCTCGGGCTCCGACATGGTGAGCGTGTCGCGCGGCCCCTCGGCGCGCGTGTCGAAGACGACGCGGCCGCTGTCGGGCGGCAACTGCCCCGCGAGGCAGCTCAGAAGCGTCGACTTGCCCGAGCCGCTCTCCCCCACGATCCCCATCACCTCGCCCGGGTAGAGGTCGAAGGACACGTCGCGGCAGCCCACCCGCGGCCCGTAGAATTTCGACAGGTCGCGAACCTGCAGGAGCGGTTTGGTCATTCCGCGGCCTCCTCGTAGGGGGCGCCCCCGGCGCCGGTATGCCCGGCCTCGCGGCGGGAACTGCAGTAATCGGTGTCGGAGCAGACAAACATCCGCCCGCCCTGATCGTCGGTAATGACCTCGTCGAGATAGCTGTCTTCCGCCCCGCAAAGCGCGCAGGGGTGTTCGGCCTTCGACGGGTCGAACGGGTAATCCTCGAAATCGAGGCTCACCACCTTGGTGTAGGGCGGCAGGGCATAGATCCGCTGCTCGCGCCCCGCGCCGAAAAGCTGGATCGCGGCCATCTCCATCTTCGGGTTGTCGAACTTGGGGATGGGCGAAGGGTCCATCACGTAGCGCCCCTCCACCTTCACCGGGTAGGCGTAGGAGGTGGCGATGGCGCCATGCTGCGAGACATCCTCGTAGAGCTTCACATGCATGAGCCCGTATTCCTCGAGGCTGTGCATCTTGCGCGTCTCCGTCTCGCGCGGCTCCAGAAAGCGCAGCGGCTCGGGGATCGGCACCTGGTAGACGAGGATCTGGTCTTCCGTGAGCGTGGCCTCCGGGATGCGATGGCGGGTCTGGATCACCGTGGCCTCACTGGTGCGCTCGGTCGTCTCCACCCCCGCCGTCTTCTCGAAGAACTTGCGGATCGAGACCGCGTTGGTGGTGTCGTCGGCGCCCTGGTCGATCACCTTGAAGCGGTCTTCGGGGGTGAGCGTGGCCGCGCTCACCTGCACGCCGCCGGTGCCCCAGCCATAGGGCATCGGCATCTCGCGGCTTGCAAACGGCACCTGGTAGCCGGGAATCGCGAGCCCCTTCAGGATCGCACGGCGGATCATCCGCTTGGTCTGTTCGTCGAGATAGGCGAAGTTATAGGCGGTCACATTTTCGCTTTCATTTTTCATGAAAAGGTACCTTTCAGCCATCTTGTCGCCTGTTTCTCCGCATACCCCTCCAGCATTCGTTCAAACCGAGAGAGGGATGTGGACACATGACGACAATGGTGATCGTTACTCTGATCGTCCTTTTCGGGGCCGCGCTCATGGGCAAGATGCTCATGGACATGTTCCCGGGTTCGATCTTCAATGCCTTTCGCGACGACGAGGCGGAAGACCACACTCCGGCGGAGTGACTGTGCGGCCGAAGCCGGATCGCCGCCTCGGCGCGGATGATACCGGCTTCGGCCCGCAAAGGCCTCGCCCGGCCGCCCCGGGCCAATCTTCGGCACCCCCGGATGCCCGCCGCCATGAAGCGATGCGCGCATCACGCCACCTCCTCCCGGCCCCTTGAATATCTCGCAAGCCGCTCCTCGAGCGTGCCGGTATGCAGCTCCAGCAGGTGTCCGTCGGGCCCGTGGAAATAGACGGAGCGCCCCTCTCCCGCCACCCGCGGCCTCGGCGGCAAGATCTCGAGCCCCAGCGCCTCGATCCGCTTGAGCCGTTCCTCGAAATCCGCCTCCTCGATCTTGAAGGCCACGTGGTTGTAGCTTCGCTCGGCGAGCGGCGCGCCCTTCATGATCGCCACCCAAACATCGCCCACGAGGAAGAACCGCTCTTCCGAGAGCGAGAATTGCTCCGCGCCGCTGGCATAGACGCAGCGCGCCTCCAGCACTTCTTCGAGCACCCGCTGCATCCGGTCGAGATCGGCACAGATGAAGGTGATATGCGAAAGCCCCTCGCTCATTCCGCCGCCTCGGTCGCCGCCGGGTTGCCCATGCTCTCCGCCTCGCGCCGCAGCTTGCGCACCAGCTCGAGCTCCGACTGGAAATCGACGTAATGCGGCAGCTTGATATGCTCCAGAAAGCCCGTGGCCTGGATGTTGTCGGCATGCATCAGGACGAATTCCTCGTCCTGCGCAGGTGCGCCGACGTTATCCTCGCTCAGCTCCTTCCAGCGCAGCGCCCGGTCTACCAGCGCCATCGAGATCGCCTTGCGCTCGGTCTGCCCGAAGACAAGCCCGTAGCCCCGGGTGAATTGCGGCGGCTCGGTCTTCGAGCCCTTGAACTGGTTCACCGTCTCGCATTCCGTCACCGTGATCTCGCCGATCTCGATGGAAAACCCCAGCTCGGGGATCTCCATTTCCACCGCCACCGCCCCGATGCGCAGCTCGCCCACGAAGGCATGGTTGCGCGCGTAGCCGCGCTGGGTCGAATAGGCCATGCCCAACACGAAGCCCTCGTCGCCCCGCGTGAGCGCCTGCAGGCGCAGCGGGCGCTCGGCGGGCAATTCCATCGGTTCGCGGGTGAGGTCGGGCGGGGTGCCGTCGCTCTCGGGCTCCTGCTGGATCAGCCCCTCGCGGTTGAGAAACCCGGTGATATGCGGCACGTCGGCCGCGACGGGCTGGCCCTCGGGCACCTCCGGCGCCTCGCCATCGGCCGCCAGTTTGAAATCGAGCAGCCGGTGGGTGTAATCGAAGGTGGGCCCCAGCACCTGCCCGCCCGGCGCGTCCTTGAACGTGGCCGAGATGCGCCTGTCGCAAGCCATCGCGCCGGTGTCGATGGGCCGCGAGGCCCCGAAGCGCGGCAGCGTCGTCCGATAGGCGCGGATGAGGAAGATTGCCTCGATCAGGTCGCCCCGCGCCTGCTTGATCGCCAGCGCCGCCAGATCGGCATCGTAAAGCGAACCCTCGGCCATCACCCGGTTGACCGCCAGCGCCATCTGCTCGCGGATCTGCGCCACCGTGAGTTCGGGCACCGAAAGGTCGCCCCGCCGCTCCTCGGCGAGCCACGCATGGGCATTGTCGATCGCCCGCTCGCCGCCTTTCACCGCCACATACATCAGGCCACCTCCACCTTGGTCGAGCGCGGCAGCGCCGCCACCTCGCCACCGCTGGTCAGGAAGAAATCGAGCCCCAGCGGAAACTGCCGCGCATTGTCGGCCATTGCCTTGGCATCCGGCAGGCTCAGCGCCGCGCTCTCCTTGATGCCCGGCCCGGTCAGACGCGCACCTTCCTGTGCAAGCGCCTCGACCTCCACGATCAGCGTGGCCGAACGGTCGGGATATTCCGGCGTGCCGATGGCATATTGCGAGAGCGGCAAGAGCGCCTCCCAGCGCCCCAGCGCAAACTGCGCCTCGCCCGCCGGCACGATGCGCGCGCCGGTATGGAACGCCACCCATTGCCGCACCTCCGCCGTGTCGGCCTCGCCCGCAAGGTGCAGGCCGGTATCGGGGTCGCAGAGCGTCACCAGCAGCGTGCCTGCCGCCTGCGAGAGCGGCGCGGGCGGGCGGGCCTGATCGAGCGGCTCGATCGTGCCGGGCCGCGCCATCACCCGCATTGCCGACCGGAAGGCGCGCGCGGCATCCACCGGTGCATCGCCGAAGCCGCCGTCGAGATGGGTTGCATCCTGCATCAGTCTTCTCCCCGCACCATCGTGAAGAAATCCACCTTCGTGGCCGCCGCCTTGGCCGCGCGGGCCTGCCGCGCCGCCGCCATCTCCTGTTCAAGCGGCGCCAGCACCGCCTTGCGCAGCGCCGCCGCCTCGCCGGTCTGCATCAGCGCATCCACCAGCGCGGCGCGCGTGGCATGGGCCTTGTCGCGCCCCTGAACATAGGCATGGCCCACCTCGCCGCTCTCCAGCCGGAGCGCGCAGCGCGTCACCGTCATCTCGCCGAGGTTGAAGGGCGCGCCCGTGGCGCCCGCGCGCCCGCGCACCATCACGCCGCCCGCCTCGGGCGCGCGCAGCATCCGGTGGGCGGGGCTGGCCCCATAGGCCTGCCAGAGCCGCTCCAGCGCCTCGGGCGGCGCTTTGGCCAGCAGGCTCATCCACGCCCGCCGCGCCTCGGTTTCCTGGGTCATTTCCCTCATCCGGACACCTTGCCAACTTGTCTAGCATACTATACAACTAGACAAATCAATACTGCAGCATTTCCAATTGAGCAAGATCACCCGGCGTGAAGATTTCATGACATGAACCAGCACAGCCCGCATCGGCAACCAGAGGCCCAGACGGCCCAGAGCGCGCGACCCGCCTTGTGGAAATCCATCCACGAGGCGCTTTCGGCCGACATCTCCGAAGGTCGCTACCGCCCCGGCGACAAGCTGCCCACCGAGGCCGCACTCTCGCGCCGTTTCGGGGTCAACCGGCACACCGTGCGCCGGGCGCTCAGGCTGCTGGCGGAAGATGGCGTGGTGCATGCGCGGCGTGGCGCGGGTGTCTTCGTCACGCAGGAGGCCACCGAGTATCCCATCGGCAAGCGCGTGCGCTTCCACCAGAACCTGCGCGCGGCGGGCCGCCTGCCCGCCAAGGAAGTGCTGACGATGGAAACCCGCGCCGCCACCGCCGACGAGGCCGAGGCGCTGCAGCTAGAGGCCGGGGCGCTGGTGCATGTCTACGAAGGGCTATCGCTGGCCGATGCCCAGCCCATCGCGCTCTTCCGCAGCGTCTTCCCCGCCGCGCGCCTGCCCGATCTGCCAGAGGCGCTCACCCGTCTGCGCTCGGTCACCGCGGCTCTCGCCGAGGCCGGCGTGGCCGATTACACCCGCGCCTGGACCCGGCTCAACGCCAAGCTCGCCACCCCCACGCAGGCGCGCCACCTGCACCTGCCCGATGGCGCGCCCCTCCTGCGCACCGTCTCGCTCAACATCGATGCCAAGGGCTGCCCGCTCGAATACGGGCGAACGTGGTTCTCGGGCGATCTCGTCACCCTTACCGTCTCCGAATAGCCAATTATTTCGGCAGCTTGTCACCAAATCGACACCAACCGAGCCTATCCTGTGGAAAACTGAGTTCGTGAGCAGCGCCATGCCCCTGACCTTCCCCGCCCTGCGCCTTACCGGCGCCCAGATCCTGCGCGATGGCAGCCTGCGCCCCGGCGCGCTGTCGCTCGAGGGCGGGCGGATCGCCGCGCGCGGTGGCACCGAGGTCGATCTCGCGGGCTATCTCGTGCTGCCCGGCATCGTCGATCTGCATGGCGACGCCTTCGAACGCCACCTCCGCCCACGCCCCCGGGTCGATTTCGGGATGGCGCAGGGCCTTCTCGCCACCGATCGCGACGCCGCGGCCAATGGCGTTACCACGGCGTGGCTCGCACAGAGCTGGTCATGGGAGGGCGGCCACCGCAGCCCCGATTTCGCCGAGCGCATGTTGGCCGCGCTGGCCGAGGCACGCCCCCGCCTGCAAACCGATCTGAGGGTGCAGATCCGCTGCGAAACCTACATGACCGCCACGCTCGAGCGGCTCGTCGAGGCGGTGCGCGCGCATGGCGTCGATTACGTGGTGTTCAACAACCATCTCGACGAGGCCCTGGCGCTCGTGCACGCACAGGATTCCCAACTCGGCGTTTATGCCAAATCGGTGGGCCGCAGCGCCGAGGATTACGCCCGCACCGTGCGCGAGGCCAAGAAACAGGCCGCCGCCGTGCCGCGCTTCCTCTGCAGCCTTGCCGCCGCCTTCGACCGGATGAACGTGCTCTACGGCAGCCATGACGACCGCGATGCCGAAACCCGCGAGACCTATTCGATGATCGGCGCCAAGATCTGCGAATTCCCCCTCTCGCGCGCCGTGGCCAAGCTCGCCAAGGCGGTGAACGACCCGGTGCTGATGGGCGCGCCCAACGTGGTGCGCGGCGGCTCGCAAAACGGCAATGTCTCCGCCCGCGCGCTGATCGAGGCGGGCTGCTGCGATGCGCTCGTGTCGGATTACTGCTACCCCACGATGGCCCGCGCCGCCTTCGAACTGGCCGATTGGGGCGTGCTCTCGCTGGCCGAGGCCTGGGCGATGATCTCCACCCGCCCCGCCCAGATCCTGCGGCTCGCCGATCGCGGGCTCATCACCGAGGGCCGCCGCGCCGATCTTGCCATCGTCAACGCCGAAACCCACGAGGTGGAGGCCACGCTCGTCGAGGGCCGCGTCACCCATCTCTCGGGCGAGGCCGCGCGCCGCTTCCTCGCCGCCCCCGAACGCCTGTCGATGGCCGCCGAATAATCCGCCCGCCTGTCACATCCCTGTTGCACAGGCAGGCTATCCGGGCCGTGTTCCTCAACACTTTTCAGCACCAAAGCCGGGGCGGTCCCTCAGGGGTCGCTCCTTTTGGCGCGCGTCAGCCGCCGTATTTCTCGAGAAACGCCTCCGCGCCGAGCGCCCGGAAATCCTCCAGCGCCGCGCGCAGGGCCTCATGGCTCCAGTCCCACCAGCCGAGCGCCATCACCCTCTCGGCAAGCGGTGCCGGCAGCCGCTCGCGCACCGGCCTGGCCGGGATGCCCGCCACGATCGTGTAGGGCGCCACGTCCTTCGTCACCACCGCGCCCGAGGCCACCACCGCGCCATGCCCCACCGTCACCTCGGGCTTGATCTGCGCGTTATGCCCCAGCCACGTGTCATGCCCGATCGCCGTGCGCCGCGCGCGCCGCTTCTCGAACCAGGCCGCATCGTCCTGCGCATCCTCCCAGTAGCTCGCCGAGCGATACATGAAGTGATGCAGGCTCGCCCGATCGAGCGGGTGGTCGGTGGCCCCGATCCGCACATAGCTCGCGATATTGGAAAACTTGCCCACCTCGGCATTCGCGATATCGCAGAACCGGTCGCAATAGGAGTAATCCCCGATCACCGAATGCGCCACGCGGCTCCCCCGCCCGATCTCGCAATAGCGGCCGAAGCGCACGTCGGTGATCTCGCAATCTGGATGGATGAACGGCTCGGCGCCCAGCTTCGGCATGTGTCAAAAGCCCTGTTTCTTCTGGCTGGAAATATCCCCGCCGGAGGCGAAAAATCAAACCCCGCTGTCGTCGGACTTGA
The DNA here is from genome assembly GCA_040222155.1 of Roseovarius sp. Taxonomy (GTDB): domain Bacteria; phylum Pseudomonadota; class Alphaproteobacteria; order Rhodobacterales; family Rhodobacteraceae; genus Roseovarius. Next base: position 9,452 of record JAVKDQ010000155.1, on the reverse strand, counting down.
TGAGTTTCTTGCGCAACCAGCCCGAGAGCGTGTCCATCAGCATCACCATCAGCACGATCAGCACGATGTAATAGGTCACCTCTTCCCAGTCCTTCTGGGTGATGATCGCCTGCGTGAGCAGAAGGCCGATGCCGCCCCCGGTGATCGCGCCGATGATCGTGGCGCTGCGGGTGTTCGATTCGAGGAAATAGAGCACCTGGCTCAAGAGCACCGGCGTGACCTGCGGGATCACTCCGAAACGGTAGCGCTGCAGCGGCTTGGCGCCGGTGGATTGCACGCCCTCGATCTGCTTTTCATCTACGTTCTCCAGCGCCTCCGAGAAGAGCTTGCCGAAGCTCCCCGAGTCGGTGATCAGGATTGCCAGCGCGCCGGTCAGCGGGCCCGGGCCGAAGGCGCGCGCCAGCACGATCGTCCAGATCAGCGCATCCACCCCGCGCACGAAGTCGAAGACCCGCCGCACCACGAAGAGAAGCCCCCGGAACGGCGTGAAGTTGCGCGCCGCGATGAAGGCCAGTGGCAGCGCCACGATCGCCGCGCCGAAGGTGCCGAGGAAGGCCATCAGGATCGTCTCGAAGATCGCCCATGCCACCTCGCCATGCCGCCACATCGCGTTGTTCCAGAAATCGTGCCACATCGCCGCGAGGTTCGATTTGCCCTCCACCACGCGCTCCGAAGACGCCGCGAGTGCCACCAGTTCGCCGAAGCTCTTGCCGTGGAAGGGGCTCTCGAGCGTGAAGAAGAAGATCTCCCAGCCGAACTCGTATTTGAAGAGCTCCGCGCGGGTGCGCGTCACCGTGAGCCGCCCGGCATCGGTGGTGATGGCGAGCCGGTTCTTCGAGGCGTTGATCCAGTCGGGCTGGGTGGTCATGTCGCCTTCGGGGAAAACCATGTCGACCCCGCTGCGCGAGGGCTCGGCCTCGATCACCCCGTAATCGGGGATGGTGAAGATCACCCGCGGCCCGTCGAACACCACCTCGTAGCCCCGCCCGAGATCGGCGATGGCCCCGGTCTCGGTGAAGGTCAGCCACTCGGGCCCGGTACCCGGCGCATAGGTGCCCTTGCGCTCGCCCTCGATGGCCACCTCGAGCTCGCCCGAACGATCGTCGAAAAGCACATGCGTCTTGTAGCTGTAGCTGTCGGCCACCAGCGTCTTGGCGTTCTGCAGGCTGGCACGCTCGGCGAGGCCGGAGATGTCGAAGGCAAAGAAGATATAGGTGAAATAGGCGAGGATTACGGCGGGCAGCCCGAAATTCAGCAGCCGCTTCCGCTTGAAGAGCGCGCTGGCCTCGGCCTTGAAATCGCGCGCGTCGGTTGTGCTCGTCATGCTCACAGCGCTCTCCCCTTCGTCAGCCTTTCACGGAAGACCGACGAGACCTGATCGAAGAAGACGATGGTGAGGAAGAGCATGATGAAGATCGCGGCCGCCTCGTCGAACTTGCCCTGCCCCCAGGACATGGCGTTGCGCAGCTCGTAGCCGATGCCGCCCGCGCCCACGAAACCGAGGATCGCCGAGGCACGAATGTTGATCTCGAAGCGCAGGAGCGCGTAGCTCAGGTAGTTGGGCGACACCTGCGGGATCACGCCGAGAACCATTCGTTGCGACCAGTTCGCGCCCACCGATTGCAACCCTTCCACGGGCTTCAGCGAGGCGTTCTCGTTCACTTCCGAGAAGAGCTTGCCCAGCGCGCCCACGGTGTGGATGGCAATGGCGATCATCGCCGGAACCGGCCCGCCGCCGAGGATGAAGATCAGCACCAGCGCGATCACGATCTCGGGGATGGCGCGCATGATGTCCATCATCCGGCGGAAGAGCGGGATGAGACGCGGCCAGCGCGCCATGCCGCGCGTGGAGAGCAGCGAGAAGACGATGCCGAAGAGCGCGCCCACCAGCGTCGAGGCCGCCGCGATGTTGATGGTTTCCATCAGCGCCGGGAAGAAGGTCACGAAATGGCCCGGCAACTGGCCCGCCTTCTCGAACGCCTCGCTCCACACCTGCTCGGGAAAGGCCAGAATGTTGTGCCAGCCATCCCAGAACCCGCCCGCGTTGCGGCTGTCGGCGGTCATGAAGCCCGAGACCATGAGCGCGATGAAGACGATCAGGATCACCCCCGAATACATCCGCCGCCGGCGCGTCAGCGCCATGTAGGCGGTGCGCACGCCCTCGGCTCTCGGGGTGCCGTCTGCGCTCAGTTCTGCCATGGGCCTGCCTTTTCGGTTCGTGTCACCGGAACGGGCCCCGCATGATGCGAGGCCCGCCGGAAGGATCGGTGCCGCTTATTGCGACTTGGCCTTGCGGGCCTCGATGATCGAAAGGTAGGCGTCGTGGCCGATCGGCTGGAAGCCTTTGGATTCACCGGCCGCCACCGCGTAGTAGCAGTCGTAATCCATGGCCGGCATGGAGGCCATCAGCGCGGTCATGTTGATCTTCACCGATTCCGGCAGCGCCTTGCGCAGCACGATCGGGCCTTCCGGGATCGGCTTCGATTTCCAGATTTCCACGAGGTCGTTCATGTCGACGAGGCCAGCATCCACGGCCTTTCGCAGCGCGCCCGAGTTGTAGCCGTCTTCCCAGTTGCCGAGGCCGTCGGCCCAGGTCACGCCGGCATCCACGTCGCCGTTGTTCACCGCAACGATGGTCTGCTCATGGCCGCCGGTGAACTTCACTTCGCCGAAGTAGTCGCCCGATTCCATCGTGGCGTTCACTTCCGCCGGGATCTCGATGGAGGGGATCAGGTAGCCCGAGGTGGAGTTCGGGTCGCCGAAGCCGAACACCTTGCCCTGCATGTCCGCGAGCGAGGTGATGCCGCTGTCCTTGCGGGCGAAGCCGATGGAGTGGTAGCCGTAGCCGCCGTCCACGTTGACCTTCACGAGCACGGGCTCAACCGCTTCCGGGTCGGTCAGGTAGGTCTTCGCGTAGCCCGAAGCACCGAGCCAGGCCATGTCGATGGTGCCGCCCAGCAGGCCCTGGATCACGCCGTCATAGTCGGCCGGGGCGAAGAGGCGGGTTTCGACGCCGAGCAGCTCTTCGGTCTTGGCGCGCAGGCATTCGTTGGAGTTCAGGCGGTCCTGGGCGTTTTCGCCGCCGAGGATGCCGATGCGGAATTCGGTGATCTCCTGAGCCGTGGCGGGCACGGCCAGAACGGTGGTTGCCAGCATGGCAGCGAGCAGTTTTTTCATCTTGGTCCTCCGGTTGGGTTTTTGCGCCCCCGCAACCACTGCGGGCGGCAGATGAAACTCTTGGGTGTCAGGCGTTCGCGTATTCGCGCTCGAGCGCGGCGATGTCGGTGGATGTGGCGGCCTCCGAGAAGCTCCCGTCGGCGCCGTAGATGTCGCGCGCGACGCCCGTGGTGAGCTGTTCGGGCGTCCCGTCGAAGACGACGCGGCCATGCAGCATCCCGATCACCCGGTCGCAGTAGCGCCGCGCGGTGTCGAGCGTATGCAGGTTGGCGATCACGGTGCGCCCGTCTTCCTCGTGGATCTTGCGCAGGTCATCCATGACGAGCTGCGCATTCATCGGGTCGAGCGAGGCGATCGGCTCGTCGGCCAGCACCATCTTCGGCTCCTGCATCAGCGCCCGGGCGATGGCCACGCGCTGCTGCTGCCCGCCCGAGAGAGCCTCGGCGCGCTTGGGGGCATGTTCGGCGATGCCGAGCCGGTCGAGAATGTCGATGGCGCGGTGAATGTCGGCCTCGGGATAGAGGTTGAACATCGTGGCCAGCGTGGAGCGCCGGTTCAGCGTGCCGTGCAGCACGTTGGAAACCACGTCCATCCGCGGCACGAGGTTGAACTGCTGGAAGATCATCGCGCAATCGGATTGCCATGCGCGCTTGTGCTTGCCCGAAAGCGCGGTCACGTCGCGGCCCTCGAAGAGGATCTGCCCCGAAGTGGCGTCGGTCAGCCGGTTGAGCATCCGGAGCAGGGTCGATTTCCCCGCGCCAGAGCGCCCGATGATCCCGATCATCGCGGGCTTTTCCACCCGGAAGGTCACCGCGTCCACCGCGGTGTTCCGACCGAATGCCTTGGTCAGCGCCTTGATCTCTAGCAAACTGCGTTCCCCTGCGTGTCGAGGCGGTGGTAGGGGGAAACCTCAAAGCATTTGCGACAGACTGGTAAAAGTTTTGTAACGAGACCCGGGCAGCGGACCCCGCGCGCGTGCCACGGCTGCAAACGCCCAATAAAGAGGCGCAAACCACCGCCCGCCGGCCGCAAGCCAGCGCACCCGCGCAGGGCGCTTGCACGTGCCCCTACGCCAACGTATGCCACCGCCATGACAGAGCGCCCCACAAAGAGACTCACCCGGAAGGACTGGCTCACCGCCGGCCGCCGTCTGCTCGCCACCGAGGGCGCCGAGGCGCTCAAGGCCGAGCACATGGCGCGCTACATGAAAACCACCAAGGGCTCTTTCTACTGGCATTTCAAGGATGTGCCCGATTTCCACGCGCGCGTGCTCACCCAGTGGGAGGCCGAGACGCTGACCACCGTGCAGCATGTGCTCGAAAGCGAGGAAAGCGCCTCGAGCCGCCTGCGCGCACTGGCCGAGGCCATAGCCGAGCCGCCGGGCGGCGAGGAGGCCCGCGCGGCGGAATCGGCGATTCGCGGCTGGGCAGCCTCCTCGGCGCTGGCCCGCGACACGGTCGAACGGGTCGACCAGGCCCGGCTCACCGGGCTGCGCGCGCTTCTGGGCGCGGCGGGCATCGCCAATCCCGAGATGGCCCGCATCATCTACGCCGCCGGCATCGGCATGGAGCGGCTGGGCGGCCCCGGCAACGCGGGCGCCATGGGCTCGCTCGTCGATCTGGTGCTGGCGCTCCGCTAGCCCCGGGGCGCGGTTTCTTTCAAAGAAACCGCTCCGAAATCTTTTCCAAAGATTTCACCCTCACCCCGCGCCGGCCGAGGCACGCAGGCGGTGCATGTAGCGCTCGCGCGCCTCGGGCAGGGGCTTGTGCCCCAGTTCCGGCGCCACGTGGTTGCGCAGAAAATGGCCCGTCACCTCCAGCGCCTGCACGATCTCCGCATCGGGCGCCTCGCCCTCGCCCAGCAGGCAGGGCGGCAGCGGCAGAAGCCGCGCGGCCCAGTCTCCCGCCCCCCGGCGCGACACCGCGTGGCCGGTGCGCGGCGAGATGTAGCTCAGGTCGTTGGCCTCCGGCCCCAGCACCGCGCAGCCGGAAAGATCGAGCCCGAAACCCAGATCCTCCAGCAGCGCCATTTCCCAGCGCATGTAGGCCAGCGGCCAGATCTCGCCCTGCCCGAGGAGGTCGAGCAGCCGCTCCGTCTGCTCGTAGAGCCGCGCATGGGCCTCGCGCTCGGGCAGGCAGAAGAGCAGGAGCGACACGACCGCGTTGAGCCCCGCGAGCGACAGCCGGTCGCCCATCGCGGCCGCCGCGCGCGAGCGCAGCGGCTCCACCTGGAAGGTGCCGATATGGTCTTCGAGCCGCGCGCGCCATGTCACGTCGAGCTGGGCGCCGGGCTGCAGCAGGGGCGCCAGCCGCCGCGATGCGCCGCCGCGCACCACGCCCGCGTGCCGCCCCCGTTCGGGAGTGAACATCTCGATGATCGCCGCGCTCTCGCCATGCGGCCGGCTCGAGAGCAATATGCCCGCGTCTCGCCATTCCATGCCCGTGATCTGCCCTTCGCCTCCTGCGCCTCCCCATTCCACAACAGATCGCGAGTCTTGCCAAGCGGCGTGGAAAACCCCGCCGCTTTGTGGTTCAGTCGGCACAGGGAATGGTAATGGGAGTGGTTTCATGGCGGTCTGGCTGCGTCTGGCGTTGGTTTTCATCTGTCTGGCGCCCGCCGTCGCGGCACAGGCGCAGTCCGTTGATCCTGGCCGCGAGCGCGTGATGGTGGTGATGGATGCCTCCAACTCCATGTGGGGCCAGATCGACGGCACCGCCAAGATCACCATCGCAAAAGACCTGATGGAGACCCTGCTGGGCGAGTGGGCCGATGCGCGCGAGGTGGGGCTCATCGCCTATGGCCATCGCGAGAGAAGCGATTGCGGCGACATCGAAACGCTGGTGGCGCCGGGCACCTCCGCCCGCGCCGACATTCTGGAACAGGTGCGCGCGCTCTCGCCGCGCGGCCGCACGCCGCTCACCGATGCGGTGGAGCGCGCTGCGGGCGAACTGGGCTATTCGGAGCGCCCGGCCACCGTGGTGCTCATCTCCGACGGGCTGGAAAGCTGCGAGCGCGACCCATGCGCGCTGGCCGCCGCGCTGGAAGCCAGTGGCGTCAGCTTCACCGCCCATGTTGTGGGCTTCGGGCTTGGTGCGGATGAAGACACCGCTTCGCTCTCCTGCATCGCCGAGGAAACCGGCGGGCTCTACATCCAGGCCGGCAATGCCGAGGAACTGGCCGCCGCGCTCGCGAGCGTGGGCACCGCCGTGGCGGCTCTCACCCCGGAGGCGCAGCCCTTGCCGCAAGCCCCGTCAGAGCCGAGGCCGCGCGCCCGGCCCGAGCCCGAGCCCCAGCCGGAGCCCGTGGCGGAGCCCGCCCCCGAGCCTGAGCCCCAGCCCGAACCCGAAGAGGTGGCCGAGCCGGAGCCGGAGCCAGAGCCGCAACCCGAACCCGAGCAGGTGGCCGAGCCAGAACCGCAACCCCAGACCGCACCCGCACAACCCGCCGTCATCGTCACCGGCCCCGGCACCGCCGTGGGCGGCTCGCCGATCACGCCCCGCTGGGACAGAACGATCGACCCGAGCGATTACGTGGCCATCGTGCCCGCCGGCGCGGAAGAAGGCAGCCTCGGCACCTATTCCCTCGTGGGCTCCTTCGGCATGGCCGAGGTCATCGTACCCGGCAAGGAAGGCGCCTACGAAATCCGCTACATCTCCCGCGAGGGCAGCGTCACGCTCGGCCGCGACGCGCTCACCGTGACCAAGCCCGAGGTGGCGCTCGAGGCGCAGGAGCGGGTGCTTGCGGGCGCCGAATTCCCGGTTACGTGGCGCCCCACCATCAACCGCCGCGACTACGTGACGATCGTATCCGTTGGCGCCGAGGAGGGCAGCTTTCTCGATTATGTCACCACCGGCCAGCGCACCGAGGCCACGCTCAACGCGCCACCCGATGCCGGGGAGTACGAGCTGCGCTACATGCTCAACGTCGACCAGACGACCGTGGCGCGCAGGCCGATCACGGTGGAGGCGCCCGAAGTCGCGCTCTCCCTGCCCGATACTGCCATCGTCGGCGCAGATTTCACCGTAGGCTGGTCACAGGTGGTCAACCGCCGCGACTATGTCACCATCGTGCCGGCCGGCGCGCAGGAGGGCTCCTTCGGCAATTACATCACCGTGCGCGACCAGTTGGAGGCACCGCTTCAGGCCCCCGCGCGCGAAGGCGAATACGAGGTGCGCTACGTGCTGCGCATGGGCGAGAAGACCATCGCGAGCGCGCCCATCTCCATCGTCTCGGCCAATGTAAGCCTCACCGGCCCCGAAACCGCCACCGCCGGCGCCTTCATCCCGGTGAGCTGGAGCGGCGCGATCAGCCCCGAGGATTACGTCACCATCGCGCCCAAGGGCACGTCGGAGGGCAATTTCGGCAACTATCTCACCGTGCGCGACGCCACCGGGGGCCAGCTTCAAGCGCCCGCCGAACCGGGCGATTACGAGCTGCGCTACGTGCTGCGCGAGGGCAACCGCACCATGGCCACCGCACCCATCTCCATCGTGTCGCCCGAGGTCACCGTCTCCGGCCCGGCCGAGGCGCAATCCGGCGCGCGGATCGCCGTGCGCTGGAGCCAGCCGGTGAGCCCCAACGACTACATCACCATCGTGCCGCAGGGCACCGCCGAGGGCGAATTCGGCAATTACATCCCCGTGCGCGAGGCCACCGAGGGCACGCTGCAGGCCCCTGCCGAGCCCGGCATCTACGAAATCCGCTATGTGCTGCGCGAGGGCGGCAAGACGATGGCCGCCGCCCCGATCACCATCACCGAACCCGAGGTCACCCTCTCCACGCCGCAAGACGCGCTGGCCGGGTCGGTGTTCAACGTGGCGTGGAGCGCCACCGTCAACACGCAGGATTACATCACCATCGTGCCGGAGGGCGGCGCCGAGGGCGAGTTCGGCAACTACATCCCCGTGCGCGACGGCGGCGCGGGTGAATTGCAAGCCCCCGCCGAGCCCGGCGCCTACGAGATCCGCTATGTGCTGCGCGAGGGCGCCCGCACGCTGGCCCGCGCCCCCATCACCATCCTTGCCCCCGAGGTGCGTGTCACGGCCCCCACCGAGGCCACGGCCGGCGCGCTGATCCCGGTCGAGTGGCAGGGCACGGTGAGCACGAGAGATTACATCACCATCGTTCCGCAAGGCACCGCCGAGGGCGAGTTCGGCAATTACATCACCGTCCGCGCAGATCTCTCGAACGGGTTGCGCGCGCCCGCCCAGCCCGGCGCCTACGAGGTGCGCTACGTGCTGCGCGAGGGCAGCCGCACGCTGGCACAGACGCCGATCACCATCCTCGAGCCGCAGGTGAGCCTCACAGCGCCCGAGAGCGCCGCGCCGGGGGCTGATGTGCCTGTCGCATGGGAAGGTGCCGTCGATCCGGGCGATTACATCGTTCTCGTGCCCGAAGACGCGCCGGATGACGACCTGTCGACCTATGTCACAATTCGCGAGCAGACCGAAACCACCATGACAGCCCCCGATACCCCCGGCGCCTACGAGCTGCGGTATGTTCTGCGCGAGGGGGCCCGCGTGCTGGCGCGCAAGCGCATCACGGTCGAATAGCGCTCAGTCCGAGAGGCCCGGCTCGTCGAGCAGGTGACGGCCCGCTCGGTCTTCCACCTCGATCACCCAGAGATCGGGGTCGAAGCCGCGCTGCCGGGCAATCGCCTCGTCCACGCGGCCCTCCTCGCCCTCGGCCAGCACCACCCAGGCCCGCGCCCCGCTCATCAGGTCGAAGCTGCGCTGAAAGGCCCGCGCCGTGCCGTCGAGCGTGTTGAGCTTCACCAGCACCGCGCCCGCCGTATCGTCGCCATGGGCGGTGACGAAGGCGGGGATGTCCTGCAGCCGCAGCCGCGTCAGGTAGGCCTGCACCCAGAATTCGGCGGTGAGCCGGCTCACCCGTTCCCGTCCTTGAACTCCAGCCCCATCTCCGAGTAGCGCTCGGCCTCGTCAAGCCAGTTGGGCCGCACCTTCACCTGCGTGAAGAGATGCACCTTGCGGCCGAGAAACTCCTCCAGTTCCGTCCGCGCGGCTAGGCTCACGGCCTTGATCGTCTCGCCCTTCTTGCCGAGGATGATGCCCTTGTGCCCGTCGCGGCTCACGTAGATGATCTGGTCGATCCGCGCCGAGCCGTCGTCGCGCTCCTGCCAGCTCTCGGTTTCCACGGTGAGCTGGTAGGGCAGCTCCTGGTGCAGCCTCAGCGTAAGCTTCTCGCGGGTGATCTCGGCAGCGATCATCCGCATCGGCAGATCGGCGATCTGGTCTTCCGGGTAGAGCCACGGGCCT
>JAVKDQ010000154.1:0-7118 GCA_040222155.1 Roseovarius sp. | reverse complement strand
ATTTAGAAGGAGCGCCCGATGGCCGAGATCAAAGACCCCGAGAACACCATCCTGATGGAGCTGAAGGACGGCACCGTCACCATCGAGCTTCTGCCTGACGTGGCCCCGGGCCATTGCGAGCGGATGAAGGAACTCGCCCGCGCCGGCGCCTACGACAACGTGTGCTTCCACCGGGTGATCGACGGGTTCATGGCCCAGACGGGCGATGTGAAGAACGGCAACATGGAGAAGGATTTCAACATTCGCATGGCCGGCACCGGCGGCTCCGACCTGCCCAACCTCAAGGCCGAGTTCTCGGGCATCCCGCATGACCGGGGCACACTAGGCGCCGCGCGCAGCCAGAACCCCGACAGCGCCAATTCGCAGTTCTTCATCAACTTCAAGGACAACCACTTCCTCAACCGGCAATACACCGTCTATGGCCGGGTGATCTCGGGGATGGAGCATGTGGATGCCATCACGCGCGGCGAGCCGCCCGCCAACCCCGACCGGATGATCAGCGTGAAGGTGGCCGCCGATGCGTAAGGTTCTTGCGCTCGCCGCCAGCCTTCTGGCCGCCGCCCCCGCGCTCGCCTCCGGTATCGAGATCGAGGTGGAGGGCGAGGCCAACGGCACTGTCACCATCGACCTCTTCGAGGATCTCGCGCCCGAGCACGCCGCGCGCATCACCGCGCTCGCCGAGGCCGGCGCCTATGACGGCGTCGTCTTCCACCGGGTGATCGAAGGCTTTATGGCCCAGACGGGCGATGTGGAGTTTGGCCTGATCGAGGGTGGCGACATGCGCCGCGCCGGCATGGGCGGTTCCGACATGCCGAACCTGCCCGCCGAATTCTCGGATGCGCCCTTCACGCGCGGCACCGTGGGCATGGCCCGCGCCGCCGACCCGAACAGCGCCAACAGCCAGTTTTTCATCATGTTCGCGCCCGCCCCGCATCTGAACGGGCAATACACCGTCGTAGGCCGGGTGACGGAGGGCATGGAGGTGGTCGACGCCATCAAGCGCGGCACCGGCGGCAATGGCGCGGTGATCGGCCGCCCCGACGTGATGCGCAAGGTGACGGTGACAGACTAGGCCATGGCAGGCACGGGATACGAGCCGCTCTGCACGCTGAAGCCGCTCGACGAGGGCATCTGGCTCATCGACGGCCCGCCCGTTCAACGCGGGCGGCTGCCTTACCCCACCCGTGCCACCATTGTGCGGCTGGCCTCGGGCGGGCTCTGGGTGCATTCGCCCGTGACCCTCTCGAGCGCGCTGCGCGAGGAACTGGCAGCGCTGGGGCCGGTCGAGCATCTCGTCGCGCCCAATGCCGACCACCAGTCTTGCATGCCCCCCTGGCGCAAGGCCTATCCAGAGGCGCGCGTCTGGGCGCCCGAGGGCGCGGGGCTCGAGGGCGCGCGGGCGCTCAAACCCGACCGGGCGCAGGGCGCGTGGATGGGCCAGATGGAACAGATCGTGGTGCGCGCGGGGCCGAAGCTCTTGGAGGCAGCCTTCTTCCACAAGGGCTCGCGCACGCTCATCCTCGCCGATCTCTTCGAGGCGCATGAAACCGAGCATTACGCGCCCTGGCAGCGCCCCTTCTTCTGGGTCGCGGGCACAGACAGCGAATCGCGCCACATGCGCCCGAGCCTGCGCTGGTCGCTCAAGTCGGCCGACAAGACAGCGCTCGCCAAGGACGTGGAGGTGCTGATCGGCTGGAAACCCCGGCGGATCATCATCAGCCATGGAAAATGGGTGCGCTCCGATGCCGGCTCTGCGCTCGAATACACCTTCCGCAAGGTGCTGCGCCCCTATCGCTGGGAGGTGGCCTACGAGCAGCACCAGGCGCAAGGCCGCGACGAAGACAACCGCTAGGAAGCGAGTATTTCTCCCAAGAAGAACGCGGCGCGCGCGCTCGGGCTTCTTCTTGGGTCAAATACTCGACGGGTTCAACGCACGAGGTTCAGGCGTAGCTTCAACCCCCGTCGCGACTCCTGTGGAAGGTGCCGGTTTAGGCTCCGGTTGATCAGGCCGAAGATGCCCACGATCACCAGTGTCAGCAGGATGAAAGAGCCCGCGAGGATCGGGTAGGGCACGAAGGGGTTGAAGGTCTTGTCGGCGAAGAACTTCGCGTAGTAGAGCGCATCGCCCATCTGCCCGCGCACCGGGAAGGCCGCGAAGAAGACCAGCGTGGTGGAATGGAAGAGGAAGATCGCCTCGTTCGTGTAGGCGGGCCAGGCGAGCCGCAGCATGGTGGGCCAGACGATGCGGCGAAAGCGCGGCCAGCCGGTGAAGCCATAGGCATCGGCCGCCTCGGTGTCGCCCTTCGGGATGGCCCGAAGCGCACCATAGAAGATCTCGCCCGAATAGGCGGCAGTGTTGAGAAAGAGCACGATCAGCGCTCCGAGCCAGACCGAGGTGAGCGGATCGAAGAACGGGTTGATCTGCTTCAGGCTCAGGAAACAGGCATAGGCGAAGAAGAACTGCACGAAGAGCGGCGAGCCGCGGAAGACGAAGATGAACCATTCGCTCGACTTGCGGATGAGCCGGTTGTCCGACCCCTTGCCGACCCCCACCGCGGTGGCGAGGAAGAAGCCCGCGAAGAGCGCGATCGTGCCGAAGAAGATGTTCACGATCATCCCCGAGCCGATCAGCGTGAACTGCTCGCAGAGCGTGTAGCCTTCGCGGGGCAGGAGCCGCTCGCCGATGCCGATGGAGCGTAGCCCGTAATCCTGTATCGTCTGCCAGCAGCTCATTGGGCGGCCCTGCGTTGCTTTTCGCCCGCCGACGTGGCCTGGCCGTGAGAAAGCTTCACCATGAGCTTCTCCAGCGCGATCTCGGAGACGCGGGTGAAGCTCAGGTAGAAAACCAGCAGGAACAGGAAGTACCATACCCGCCAGTCACCATGGGGATAGTCGGTGAACCGGGGATTGGCGGTTCCGCCCAGTTCGCGCGCCCAGTAGACGATATCTTCCACGCCCAGCAGAAACAGCAGCGGCGTGGCCTTGATCAGCACCATCCAGAGGTTAGAGAGCCCCGGCAGCGCATAGACCCACATCTGCGGCACGAGGATGCGCCAGAAGGCTTGCCGGCGGCTCATGCCATAGGCTTCCGCCGTCTCCATCTGCGCGCGCGGCACGGCGCGCATCGCGCCGAAGAGCACGTTGGCGGCGAAGGCGCCGAAGACAATGGCGAATGTGAGCACCGCGAGGAAGAAGCCATAGGTTTCATGCACCCATTGCGGCGACGTTGAGAGCGGCAGCTTGGCCTGCGCGCAGACGATGAAATCGTTGCCCTGCCGGATCGGCTGATCCCAGTCGGGGCATTTGATCTCGTGGCGGATCCATTCGAAGAACTGGTCGAGCGCGATCACGAAGAAGAGGAAGAAGGCGATATCCGGCACGCCGCGCACGATCGCGATGTAGCCCTTCCCGAACCAGCGCACCGGCAGGATGCGCGAGCGCGCGGCCATCGCGCCTCCGAAGCCGAAGGCCAGCGCGGCGGGGGCCGTGATCGCAAGAAGCACGAGCACCACGACAATGGAGACGTAGAGCGAGCTGTGCTTCACCGTTGTCAGATAGCAGGCCATCCATTGCAGATTGCCCAGCGTCTCCGGATCTGTGCAGAACGAGAAAATTGCGGTGTCCCCCGGTATGGCCCGCCGGATCTTCTGGCCCGGTCAGGCGGAGCAGCGGGCCCGGTGACAGGGCCCGCCGCCATGATGGATGCAATCAGAAGGTCGAAGCGACTTCCCACTTCTCGATCAGCGCGTTTAGCGAACCGTCATCCTTCATCGACTGGATCGCCGCGTCGAGCGTGGCCTTGAGCTCGGTGTCGCTTTCGCGCACGCCAAGGCCCACGCCGCCGCCGATCGCTTCTTCGCGCTCGAGCATCACCAGACCGTCTTCCTCGGCCGCGATCGGCGAGAGATAGGACTTGTCTGCCAGAACCGCATCGGCCTCGCCGTTGCGCACGGCGGCGATGGTTTCTTCGGGCGTGGCGAATTCGACCAGCGTCCAGCCCTTCTCGGCGATAAACGCGGCCTGAATCGTGCCGGTCTGCGCCGCGAGCACCGCGGAGGTCACGTCGACCCCGTCGGAAGCCGCGATATAGGCGGAGGGATCGGGCGGCGTGTAGTTCTGGGTGAAGTCGATTACCTGATCACGCTCGTCGGTGATGGACATGCCCGCGATGATCACATCGTAGTTGCCCGAAACGAGGTTGGGGATGATCGAATCCCAGTCGTTGGTGACCCATTCGCAATTCAGCTCGGCGCGCGCGCACAGCTCGTCGCCCAGCTCGCGCTCGAAGCCGTCCACTTCGCCCGCGTCGTTGATGAAGTTCCACGGAGGGTAGGCGCCCTCGGTGCCCAGCCGCACCACGTCCTGCGCCATGGCCAGGCTGGCCGAGGTGGCCAGCGCGGCAACGGAAAGGATCAGTTTTCTCATCAGTTTCTCCCTTTGGTTTGGTGAATGTTCAGGCGGCCATTGTCGAGCTGAGAAACCCGCGCAGCCGCTCCGATTTGGGTTGCCCGAAGAGGGTGTCGGGCGCGCCTTCTTCCTCGATCAGGCCTTGATGGAGGAAGATGACGTGGTTGGATACGTCTCGTGCCATCTTCATGTCATGTGTCACGATCATCATGGTGCGGCCCTCCGCCGCCAGATCCTTGATCACGCGCACCACCTCCTGCTCGAGTTCGGGGTCGAGCGCCGAGGTGGGTTCGTCGAACAGCAGCGCTTCCGGCTCCCTGCAAAGCGCGCGCGCGATGGCGGCGCGCTGCTGCTGCCCGCCGGAAAGCTGTGCGGGGTAGGCATCGGCCTTGTCCCCGATCCCGACCTTCTCGAGATACCCGCGCGCGGCCTCCTCCACCTGCGCGCGGTCGCGGCCCAGCACGGTTACGGGCGCCTCCATCACGTTCTGCAGGATGGTGAGATGCGCCCAGAGATTGAATTGCTGGAAAACCATCGAGAGGTTGGTGCGGATGCGCAGCACCTGCTTCGGATCGCCGGGATGCCGGTTGAGGCCCGAGCCCCTCCACGTCACCGGCTCGCCCTTGAAGAGGATGTCGCCCTGCTGGCTGTCTTCGAGAAGATTGGCGCAGCGCAGGATGGTGGATTTGCCCGAGCCGGACGACCCGATCAGCGACACCACGTCGCCCTTGTGGGCGGCAATGTCGACGCCCTTGATCACCTCGAGCGCGCCATAGGCCTTGTGCAGGTTGCGAATTTCTATGACGGGCGTGGCGTCGGCCAAGGTCGGATCTCCCCTTTTGCCCCGCTTGTTTTCTCGGGGTCGGGGAGCAGTAGGGCGGAAATTTCGCGCCATTGCAATGTCCAAAACGGAAGAATGCGCGCGGGCTTGCCCGTTTTGACGCATGGTCAGTCCGCTATGGCGCGCAGTTAGGCGCGAGAGGTGCGTCCGCGGCAGCGCGGCTCCGACAGATGCGGTGATCTAGGACGCAGGCGCAGGCGGGTTCGGAATGGCGAGATAAGCCTCCGCCGGGATCGCCACGAGCCCTTCGAGGCACAGCGTCTGGCGGGTGTCTTCATCGAGCCGCGCGATCGCCGCCTCAATGGCCGCGAAAAGCGGCTCGGGCGGCTGGCCCTTGCGCGTGATGTAGGGCAGCACCGGTGTGGGGGCGGTATGCGCCAGTTCGCGCAAGTCGGCCGCGAAGCCGTCGTAACGCCGGATCATGCGCCATGTGAGCGCGTCGATCGCGGCGATATCGGCGCGGCCCTCTGCCACGGCCTCGGCCGAAAACCTGTGCCCGCCGGTCTGCTGCGTGTTGCTGAAGGCGAAACCCAGCCCGGCGGCATGGTTTTGCGGCGCGGCCCAGCCGCTTTGCGAAAGCGGCTCGTTATAGGCGAAGCGGGCGGCTGCGAAATCGGCCAGTTCGGTGCGCGGGTCGTCCGCGCGCACCACGAAGACCGAGCAATATTCTCCCGGCCCGCAGCCCTCGAGCCCGTAATCCGGCGTGCCCACCAGCGTTACATGGCCATGCAGACGGGCACGATAGGGGTAACCGCAGGTTTGCGAGAAGAGAAGGTCGGGCGCCTCCCAGTGTGCCCAGAGATCGCCCCCATGCGTCAGTCCCTCGGGGCCGAAGCCGAGCTCCGCCCGGATCGCCTGCCAGTAGCGCTCGTTGGCGGCCCGTGTCTCGGGCCGGTCATACATGGGCAAGCTCGCGATCATCCGCCGCGCTCGACATGTTGACGCGCCAGCGCGCTGTCGCGGTCGCTCACGCCGAGGAAGTTCGAGGCCATGCGAATAAGCGCATCCTCGCCCGCATCGCGCGCGCCATCGGCCAGAGCCACGTCCCAGAGTGCCTCGATCACGCCGCGGCGGCTCTCGTAGGGCACGGCATCCTTGATCGCGCGCGTAAAGCGCACCGTGTCGGGCGTCTCGGCCTCGAGCGCCTCTGCCTCGCTGCGCAGGGAGAGCGCGCCCTCGCGGCCCAGCCCATAGCGCTTCTCGGCGATTGCGGCGATTCGCTCGGCCTCGTCGGCATCGTAGATTCCATCGGATCTCGCGATGCGCACCAGGAGCGCGGTAAGCGCCAGCCGGGCATCGGCGTCGTCGAGCGGCTCCGTTCGGGGTTCGAAAAGGCGGTTCAGGAAATCTGCAAACATGCTTGATGATATAAGCCAAGCCGAGGGGGCTGCCAATGGCCGCGACACCGCCTCTTCACGCGCTCTCCGCCATGCTGCGGGCGCGGGCGCTGTCTTCTTCCGAAAGGCCCAGTGCCTCGCGCGCCTGTTCGATCACCGCAAGCTCCTCGGCCTGCGCGCTGCCATCGGCCAGCACGATCTCCCAGAGCGCCTCGAGCGCATCCACCCGGGCCTCGAAGCTCACCGTCTCGCGGATGAGATGGGCGAAGCGGTCGGTCGAAGGGGCCTGTTTCTCGAGTTTCTCGGAGGTGGCGCGCATCTTCGCGGCCTCTACCGGCCCGAGCCCGTAGAGCCGCTGCAGGAGCCGGTCGATCCGGCTGATCTCGGAGAGCTGGTAATCGTGATCCGACATCGCCACCCGCACCATCAGCGCGCCAAGCGCGAGCTTCTCGTCGGGCTCGGGCAGGGGCGTGGGCTTCTTCGCGCGGAAGGCGGCCAGAAGACGGTTCAGAAGGGCTTTCGCATCCATGTCG
>JAVKDQ010000153.1:0-40377 GCA_040222155.1 Roseovarius sp. | reverse complement strand
CCGGGTGGCGCTGACGAAGACGGAGGTGCGCTCGCTCGCGCAGGGCACGGTGACGCAGTTGAGCCTCAGCGTCGGCAGCCCGGCCTCGCAGCTGATCCTGAGCCCGGCCATGGTGATCATCCCGGATCGCCCCGAGGGGACGGCGCCGAAATTCGTGGCCGGCTTCTCGCAGGTGGCCCTGTCGACGCTCTACGAGGGGATGCCTGCCGAGATCGCCTGCGACAGCAACCTGTCGCTGTCGTTTCGCGACGCGGTGCTGCCCGCGCATGTGGTCGATATTCAGCCGGCCATCGCGACGGGGCAGGTGGTGCCGGGCGGGCAGCTTCTGGAGCTCAACAACATGCGGGGGCGTGGCTCGGTGCTCGTCTATTTCGAGTTGCTGCACCCCGAACAGAACGCGGCCACGCTCGACGGCAGCGGCTGCTTCGTGCAGACCTACAGCAACAATATCGAGGGTGTCATGGGCCATGTGATCGCCGCGACGGGCGTGGTCAAGGCCGTGGGCCTGCGCCTCAAGGTCTGGGGCGCGCTGGTGGCGGGCGTGGGCCTCGCGGGGGGCGGGCACTGACGGCATCCGCCGCCGTGGGCCTGTGGGCCGCGGCCTCGCGACAGGGTTTCGGCCCCGGTCTTGGCAAAGAAAAAGGCCCCCGCGCGCTTGCGGGGGCCTTCGTGACGGCGGCTGCGGCCTTCTATTGCGGGATGTCGCCGGTGATGCCTTCGACGTAGAAGTTCATGCCGGCGAGGGTGCCGTCATCGGCCACTTCGCCCTCGGCGAGCCAGTCGGAGCCGTCCTGCTTCTTGAGGGGGCCGGTGAAGGGGTGATACTCGCCCGCGGTGATCGCGGCGATCATCGCCTCGGCCTCGGCCTTCACATCCGCCGGCACGGCCTCGGTGATCTCGCCGATCACCACCTCGCCCTCGGGCATGCCGGCCCAGGAGGCCTGCTGCTCCCAGGTGCCGTCCATCACCGCTTGGACGCGCTTGATGTAATAGGGCGCCCAGTTGTCGATGATGGAGGCCACGCGCGGGCTGGGCTTGAAGGCCGCCATGTCGGAGGCCTGCCCGAAGCCGATCACGGCGCCGTCTTCCTTGGCGGCCTCGGCGAGGGGGGCGGTGCTGTCGGTATGGGCGGTGATCACGTCGACGCCCTGGTCGATCATGGCGCGGGTGGCGTCGGCCTCCTTGGCGGGGTCGAACCAGGTATAGACCCATGTGACCACCAGCTCGACCTCCGGGTTCACCTTCTGGGCGTGCAGGAAGTAGCTGTTGATGCCCTGGATGACCTCGGGGATCGGGTAGGAGGCGATATAGCCGATCTTGTTCGTCTTGGTCATGCGCCCCGCGATATGGCCGATCACGGCGCGGCCCTCGTAGAAGCGCGCATCATAGGTGGAGACGTTGGGATGCTCGCGCTTGTAGCCGGTGGCATGCTCGAACTTCACATCCGGGAACTGCCCGGCGATCTTGTTGGTGGCCTCCATGTAGCCGAAGGAGGTGGTGAAGACGATGTCGCAGCCCGAGAGCACGAACTGGGTGAGCACGCGCTCGGCATCGGCGCCCTCGGGCACCGAGTCCTGCCAGGCGATCTCGACCTTGTCGCCGAACTCTTCCTTCAGCGCCAGCGCGCCCTGGTGGTGCTGGTAGGTCCAGCCGCCATCGCCGATGGGGCCGACATAGACGAAACAGGCCTTTGTGGGCTCCTGGGCCGAGGCGGCGCCGGCGATGCCGAGTGCCAGCGCGGCGCCGGCGATTCCCTTGATGAACTTCATGCGTTTCTCCCGATTGGTTCTGGTCTTGGGTCTTTGGTCTTGTGCGTGGGGCCTCAGCTCGAGGCCTGGAAGGTGCGGCCCAGCGAGGCGGGCGCGCGCGAACGGTCGGCCGACATGATGACGAGCACGAGGATGGTGATCAAGTAGGGCGACATGGAAAGATATTCGACAGGAATTTTCACCCCCGCTGCCTGCAGATTGAGCTGCAGAACCGTGATGCCGCCGAAAAGCCAGGCACCGAGCAGAACGCGGCCCGCCTTCCAGCTGGCGAAGACCACGAGCGCGAGGGCGATCCAGCCGGCCCCGGCTGTCATGCCTTCGGTCCATTGCGGGACGCGGATGAGCGAGATGTAGGCGCCGCCAAGCCCCGCGCAGGCGCCGCCGAAGAGGATCGCCATGAGCCGCACGCGGATCACCTTGAAGCCCAGCGCATGGGCGGCATCGTGGTTCTCGCCCACCGCGCGCAGCACGAGGCCCGCGCGGGTGTATTTCAGCATTGCCCAGACGGCGGCCACCAGCGCGAGGCCCATGTAGACCATCAGGTCATGGCTGAAGAGGATGCGGCCGAGATAGGGAATGTCGGAGAGCGGCCCGAAATCGAGCCGCGGCGTGGGCGGGGGCTTGATGCCCACGTAATCCTTGCCCAGAAGCGCCGAGAGCCCGAGCCCGAAGAGGGTGAGCGCGAGGCCAGAGGCCACCTGGTTGGCGAGA
The DNA here is from genome assembly GCA_040222155.1 of Roseovarius sp. Taxonomy (GTDB): domain Bacteria; phylum Pseudomonadota; class Alphaproteobacteria; order Rhodobacterales; family Rhodobacteraceae; genus Roseovarius. The sequence continues at coordinate 37,897 of JAVKDQ010000153.1, read as the reverse complement.
GCGAACTGGGTGAGCAGGCCGAAGAGCAGCGCCAGCACCGCCCCGCCGCCCGCCGCCGCCAGAAAGCCCAGCGCGGGCGAGCCGGTTTCCACCGCCACCGCGAAGCCGCAGATCGCGCCGGTGATCATCATGCCCTCGACGCCGAGGTTCAGCACGCCCGAGCGCTCCACCACCAGCTCGCCGATGGCGGCGATGAGGATGGGCGTGGAGGCCACGAGAAGCGAGGCCAGCAGAAGGGCGGGGTTGATCGAGGAGAGATCCATCACGCGGCCTCCGCCGTCTTGAACCGGATACGGTAATTGGTGAGCATGTCGACCGCGAGCAGGAAGAAGAGCAGCATCCCCTGGAACATCTGGATGGCGGCGGCGGGCAGGCCGAGATTGGATTGCGCGATCTCGCCGCCGATATAGGTGAGCGCCATCAGGAGCCCCGCGGCGAGGATGCCCACCGGGTGAAGGCGGCCGAGGAAGGCCACGATGATCGCGGTGAAGCCGTAGCCCGAGTTGAAATCGATCGAGACCTGCCCCGAGGGGCCCGACACCTCGAACATGCCCGCAAGCCCCGCGAGCGCGCCCGAAAGGCCGAGGCAGACGAGGATGATCCGCGCCGGGTTCACGCCCGAGAACCGGGCGGCGCGCGGGGCCTCGCCGGTGAGGCGGATCTGGTAGCCCAGCATGTGCCGGTTCAGGAGCACATAGGCGAAGATCACCGCCAGAAAGGCCGAGAGCACGCCCCAATGCATGCCGGTGCCGGCGATGATCTCGGCATTATGGGCGGACGGATATTGCTGCAGGTTGCGCGAGCCGGGAAAGCCGAAGCCCTCGGGGTTCTTCAGCAAGCCCAGCGCCATCTTCGCCAGAAGCCCCTCGGCCACGTAGACGAGCATGAGCGAGACGAGGATCTCGTTGGTGCCGAAGCGCACCTTCAGGAGCGCCGGGATCATCGCCCAGGCCCAGCCGCCCAAGGCCCCCGCGAGCACCATGAGCGGGAAGATGACCCAGCTCTCCATCGGGTAGAAGGCGAGCCCAACGCCTGCGCCGGTGAGCGCGCCGACGATATATTGCCCCTCGGCGCCGATATTCCAGATGCCCGCCCGGAAGCCGAGGCTGAGGCCGATGGCGATGAGCACGAGCGGCGCGCCCTTCACCAGAAGCTGCGGGCGATAATAGAAGGCGAACTCGCCGAAGAGCGGCTCCCAGAAGATGGTGCGGATCGCCTCGACCGGGTCGTTGCCGAGCAACGCGAAGAGCGCGCCGCCCGCGATCATGGTGATCAGCACCGCGAAGGGCGGGGTGAGATAGGTCCAGAGCCGCGAGGGCTGGGGGCGTTTCTCGAGTTTCAGCATGACGCGCGGCCTCCGGACGGGGCGGGGGGCGCTGCCCCCCCGGCCTGCGGCCTCCCCCCCGGGATATTTGCCGGCCAGAAGAAGCGGGTGGCGTGTTTCTTCTGGCTGGAAATATCCCCGCCGGAGGCAAGAAAACTATACATGCGCCACCTCCATCCCGTGCGCGCCGCCCATCATCAGGCCGATCTCCTCGACGGTCAGGCCCTGCGCGGGGCGGATCTCGGAGAGGCGGCCTTCGTTGAGCGCGCCGAAGCGGTCGGAGATTTCCATCAGCTCGTCGAGATCCTGGCTGATGCAGATCACCGCCGTGCCTTGGGCGGCGAGATCGAGCAGCGCCTGGCGGATCGCGGCGGCGGCGGCGGCGTCGACACCCCATGTGGGCTGGTTCACCACCAGCACCGAGGGCCGTTGCAGCACCTCGCGGCCGACCACGAATTTCTGCAGGTTGCCGCCCGAGAGAGCGCGCGCGGCGGTGTCGGGGCCGGGGGTGCGCACGTCGAAGGCCTCGATGATGCGTTGCGCGAAGCCGCGCGCCGCGCCCCAGCGCAGGAAGCCCCGGTTGAGCAGGCCCTCGCGCTCGGCCGCGGTGAGCAGGGCGTTCTCGACAAGGCTCATGTCGGGGGCGGCGGCATGGCCCAGCCGTTCCTCGGGGGCAGAGAGCAGCCCGAGTGCGCGGCGCCGGGCGGGGCCGAGCCGGCCGATGGGCTGACCCGCGAGGCGGATCGCCTCGGGATCGGCGCGGGTTTCGCCCGAGAGCGCGGCCAGAAGCTCGTCCTGCCCGTTGCCCGCGACCCCGCCGATGCCGAGGATCTCGCCGCGGCGCACGGTGAAATGCAGGTTGCGGAGCGGTGTGCCGAAGGCGGAGCGGGCGGCGAGCGAGAGGCCGGAGACATCGAGCGCCACCTCGCCGGGCGCGCGGCCCGCGCGCTGCGGCGCCTCGAAGGCCGCGCCCACCATCATCTCGGCCATCTCGCGGGCCGAGGTTTCGGCGGGGACGCAGGTGCCCACGTTGCGGCCCAGCCTGAGAATGGTGGCGGCGTCGCAGAGCGCGCGTATCTCCTCGAGCTTGTGGGAGATGTAGAGGATCGCCACGCCCTCGGCGGTGAGCTTGCGCAGGGTCTGGAAGAGGATCTCCACCTCCTGGGGCGTGAGCACCGAGGTGGGCTCGTCCATGATGAGGAGGCGCGGATCCTGCAGGAGGCAGCGCACGATCTCGACCCGCTGGCGCTCGCCGGCCGAGAGCTCGCCCACGAGGCGGGTGGGGTCGAGCGGCAGGCCATAGGCTTCGGAGACCTCGCGGATGCGGGAGGCGAGGGTGCGCAAGGGGGGCGGGGTTTCCATGCCGAGCGCCACGTTCTCGGCCACGTCGAGCGCATCGAAGAGCGAGAAATGCTGGAAGACCATCGCTACGCCCGCCGCCCGTGCCGCGCGGGGCTCGGCGGGGGTGAAGGGCTGGCCGCGCAGCGTCATGCTGCCGCTGTCGGGTTTCACCAGCCCGTAGATCATCTTGACCAGCGTCGACTTGCCCGCGCCGTTCTCGCCGAGGAGCGCATGGACCTCGCCCTCGCGGATCTCGAAGGAGACATCGTCATTGGCGACGACGCCCGGATAGGCCTTGGTGAGCCCGGATATGCTGAGAAGCGTTTCGCTCACGCGGATCTTTCCCCCCTCTCGCGCGTCTTTCCGCGCGCCCTCGTCTCCAGTAGCGCAGCCGCCACGCCCACGGCAATGGCTTGCGGGTGTTTGCCCAAGGCGGGGTCGCCGATGGGGCAGCGGATGCGCGCGATTTGGGCATCCGTCTGGCCCAGCTCCGAGAGGCGGCGGCGGAAGCGGGCCCACTTGGTGGCCGAGCCGATGAGGCCCGCCGAGGCGAAGCCGTGGGAGAGGAGCGCGTGGCAGAGCGCGAGGTCGAGCGCGTGGGAATAGGTGAGGACGAGGTGATGGGCCTCGGGCGGCGCGTGGGGCACGAGGCGGGCGGGCTCGGCGGCGGGGAGCGCGGTGACGGTTTCGGGGATCGTTTCGGGGAACCGCTCGGGGGCGGTGTCGATCCATGTGAGGCGCATGTCGGGCAAGGGGGCCAGCACCGAGACGAGCGCGCGGCCCACATGGCCTGCGCCCCAGATCCAGAGCTGTGTTTCCGGCGTGGCAAGGGGTTCGATGAACCAGCCGTCGAGCAGCCGGGGGAGGGGCTTGGCGCCTTGGGCGCGGGCCTCCGCCAGCAGGCGCTTGACGGAGAGGGGCATCGGCGTGCCGGGGGTGAGGGGCCGGGCGATGAGCGGGGCGGGTTCGGGCAGGTTTTCGGCGTCGTAAAGTTCCGTCAGCACCTCGACCGCGCCGCCGCAGCATTGGCCCATCTCGGGCCCGAGCGCGTGGCGGGTGAGGCGGGAGGGCGCGGCCTGCGCGCGGGCGGCCTTCGCCAGCTCCCATTCGAGCGCGCCGCCGCCGATGGTGCCCTCCTGGCCGCCTTCCCAGACGAGCATCGCCGCGCCTGCCTCGCGGGGGGCGGAGCCGTGGGTGGCGGCGATGACCACGCGGGCCACGCGGCCATGCGTTTCGATGGCGCGGGCGAGATTGTCGAGATCGAAGCTCATGGGCGGAACCTTTCGCGCGCGGTGAAGAGGCGTTCGGGCGTGGCGGGGGCATCGAGCGCGGGGTAGGCGGGGCCGCAGCTTGAGAGCGCATCCGAGAGGGCCATCAGGGCGGAGATGCCGAGCATGAGGGGCGGCTCGCCCACGGCTTTTGAGCGGTAGACCGTCTCCTCGCGGTTCGCGCCTTCCCAGAGCGCCACGTTGAACACCTCGGGCCGGTCGGAGAAGGCGGGGATCTTGTAGGTGGAGGGGGCGTGGGTGGTGAGGCGGCCTTGGGCGTTCCAGACCAGTTCTTCCGTTGTGAGCCAGCCCGCGCCTTGCACGTAGCCGCCCTCCACCTGCCCGATGTCGAGCGCGGGGTTCAGGCTGGCGCCGGCGTCGTGGAGGATGTCGGCGCGCAGGATGCGGTTCTCGCCGGTGAGGGTGTCGATCGCCACTTCCGTGATGGCCGCGCCATAGGCGAAGTAGAAGAAGGGGCGGCCCTGGCCCTTGAGCCTGTCCCAGGCGAGTTTCGGCGTCTTGTAGAAGCCGGTGGCGGAGAGGCTCACGCGGTTCTGGTAGGCCAGTTGCGCGGCCTGGGCGAAGGAGAGCGACTCGGTGCCGACATGGACGCGGCCCTCGGCGAAGCGCACCTCTTCCGGGTCGGCCTGGTGGATCTCGGCGAGGCACTCGGCCATGCGGGTGCGTATGGTATCGCATGCGGCCTGCACGGCCATGCCGTTGAGATCGCTCCCGGAGCTTGCGGCGGTGGCGGAGGTGTTGGGCACCTTGCCGGTATCGGTGGCGGTGATGCGGATGGCCTCGAGCGGCAGGCCGAAGCGGTGCGCGGCCACCTGCGCGACCTTCTGGAAGAGCCCTTGCCCCATCTCGGTGCCGCCGTGATTGAGATGCACGGAGCCATCCTGGTAGACATGCACGAGCGCGCCGGCCTGGTTGAGATGGGTGAGGGTGAAGGAGATGCCGAACTTCACCGGCGTGAGCGCGATGCCGCGCTTGAGGATCGGGCTCTCAGAGTTGAAGCGGGCGATGGCGGCGCGGCGGGCGTGGTAATCGGCGCTTTGCACCAGCGCGTCGGTCATCTCGTGGAGGATGAAATCTTCCACCTCCTGCCCGTAGGGGGTGGTTTGGGCGGTTGTGGCTTCGGTTTTGGGCGAATGCGCGGCGCCGTAGCGGCGGCCGGTGCCGGGGCCCGACTTTTGCGGCTGGCTGGCGGCGTAGTAGTTGGCGCGGCGCACCTCGAGCGGGTCGCGGCCCAAGGCGTGGGCGACATGATCCATCACCCGCTCGATGCCCACCATGCCCTGCGGGCCGCCGAAGCCGCGGAAGGCGGTGGCGGATTGGGTGTTGGTGCGCAGGCGGTGCGAGGTGATGCGCGCGTTTGCGAGGTGATAGGCGTTGTCGGCATGGAGCATGGCGCGGTCGGCCACGGGCAGGGAGAGATCCTGCGCCCAGCCGCAACGGGCATATTGGGTGAAATCGACGCCCGCGAGACGGCCTTCATCGTCGAACCCGGCGCGGTAGGCGATGCGGAAATCGTGCCGCTTGCCGGTGATCATCATGTCGTCGTCGCGGTCGTAGCGCATCTTGCAGGGCCGCCCGGTGCGTTGCGCGGCGAGGGCGCAGGCGATGGCGAGCGCGTTGCCCTGGCTCTCCTTGCCGCCGAAGCCGCCACCCATGCGGCGCGTCTCGACCCTAACGGCATGCATGGGCACCCCCAGCGCATCGGCCACCTTGTGCTGGATCTCGGTGGGGTGCTGGGTGGAGCTCATCACCACCATGTCGCCGCCTTCCTGCGGGAGGGCGAGGGCGGCCTGGCCCTCGAGGTAGAAATGCTCCTGCCCGCCGATCTCGATGCTGCCTTCCACGCGGTGGGGCGCGGCGGCGATGGCGGCGTCGGGGTCTCCCTTGAGATAGGTGCGGGGGCCCTCCTCGAAGCGGGAATCGGCCCTGAGCGCGTCGTCTATGGTGAGGATGGGCGCGATCTGCTCGATCTCCACGCGGCCCATGCGGGCGGCGCGGCGGGCGGCGAGGTGGCTTTCGGCGATGACGAGAAAGAGCGGCTGGCCCGCGTAATGCACATGGCCCTCGGCGAAGAGCGGCTCGTCATGGGCGGAGGGGGAGCAATCGGCGGGGCGGTCGAGGTCATGTGCCGCGAGCACGGCGACGACGCCGGGGGCGGCGCGTGCCTGCGTGAGATCCATCGACCGGATCCGGCCCGCCGCGACGGTGCTCAGCCCGAAGGCGAGGTGCAGCGTGTTCGCGGGCGTGGGGATGTCATCGACATAGCGCGCGGTGCCGGTGACATGGAGCCGGGCGGCATCATGCGGGAGGGGGCGGCCCACGCTCATGGCCTGAGCCCCAGCACCGAGGCGGGCGTGCCCTGATCCTCGTGGAAATAGCGCAGCGCCATGTTGCGCGCGGTGGCGAGGCGGTAGGCGGCGGAGGCGCGCATGTCGGAGAGCGGCGTGAAATCCTCCGCGAAGGCGGGGGCGGCGGCTTCGACGGTGGCGAGGCTCCACGGTTGGCCGATGAGCGCGGCTTCGACGTGGCTTGCGCGTTTGGGCGTGCCCGCCATGCCCCCGAAGGCGATGCGTGCAGCGGTGACGGCGCCGTTTTCCACCGTGATGGAGAAGCAGCCGCAGAGGGCGGAGATATCCTGGTCGAACCGCTTGGAGAGCTTGTAGCAGCGCAGGCGGTCGGGCTGGTCGGGGATGGTGATGGCCTCGACGAATTCGCCGGGGGCGCGGTCTTGCCGGCCGTACTCGAGGAAGAAGGCTTCGAGCGGCATCTCGCGGCGCGTGGTCCCTTTGCGCAGGTGGAGCGTGGCGCCCAGCGCGATGAGCGCGGGCGGGCCGTCGCCGATGGGCGAGCCGTTGGCGATGTTGCCGCCGATGGTGGCCGCCGCGCGCACCTGCGCGGAGCCGTAGCGGCGGATGAGCTCGGCGAAGGAGGGGTGGCGGGGGGCGATGGCCGCGCGCAGCGCCTCGAGCGTGACACCGGCCCCGATGCGGAGGCCTTGGCCGGTTTCCTCGATCTGCTGGAGATCGGCGCAGCGGTGGAGAAAGGCCACGGGCGCGAGATCGCGCAGCTGTTTTGTGACCCAGAGGCCCACATCGGTGGCGCCGGCGATGAGGGTGGTTTCGGGCTGCGCCTCGAGAAGCCGCGCCAGATCGTCGGCGGTTTCGGGCAGGGCGGGCTCGGGCGGGGCCTCGTTCGTGTCCTCGGTGAGCCATGCGGGCACGGGCGCTGCGCTGGCCGCCTCCGCCGCGCGCAGGATCGGGGCGTAGCCGGTGCAGCGGCAGAGATTGCCGGCAAGCGCCGTGTCGTGATCGGCCTCGCCGTTGAGATGCGCCACGGCCATCGCCATCACGAAGCCCGGGGTGCAGAAGCCGCATTGCGCGCCGTGATGGTCGATCATCGCCTGTTGCACGGGGTGAAGCTGGCCCTCGGGGCCGGAGAGCCCCTCGACCGTGCGCACCGATTTGCCGTGGAGCTGCGGCAGGAAGAGGATGCAGGCGTTGAGCGCCTTCGCGCTTTCCGCATCGCGCACCATCACCGTGCAGGCCCCGCAATCGCCCTCGTTGCAGCCCTCCTTGGTGCCGGTGAGGCCGCGCCTCTCGCGCAGCCAGTCGAGCAGGGTTTCGGTGGGGGCCACGCCCGAGAGGGTGATGGCCTCGCCATTGAGCCGGAAGGAGATCTTCATCCGCGCGTCACGCCTGCCGCCATACCTCCGCCCTCTTCTCGTGCCTCCCCTCGATGCGGCGTAGAGGGGGGCGGGCTTGCCTGTGGATCAGGCTAAGCGGGCGTTGGCGGGCTTGGCAAGCGGGGAGTTGGGGTGGATCGGGGGTGGTGTGGCGTTTGCGGGGGGCGGATTTCGCATGGGAAACCGGAGGCTTGCGGGGATTGTCTTGGAAAACCGGGAAGAGCTTCAGGGGCGTGGGACTGCCTGAATGATGCGCGGAGCCGCGGCAAAGACGACGCGCGCGGTGGCGGTTGGTCGGATGGTACGGCGCGCTTTATGGTGCAAGTTCACTCCTTTTTCGAATGTGCGCGTGACGGCAACCAAAAGCCGCCGCGTGGGGGCGCGACGGCTTTGGCGCGGCGGGGCTGACGCCCCTTGATTCCGCGCCGGGGGCAAAGTGCCTCTGTTGCCCGATCTCGGCTTTTCGCCCGCGCACCGCTTGGCTAGACTTCCCCCCATGAGCAGCGCCCCCCGATTCATCCACCTCCGCGTCCATACCGAATATTCCCTCCTCGAAGGCGCCGTGCGGCTGAAGAAGCTGCCCGGGCTCTGCGATGGCAACGACATGCCCGCCGTGGCGGTGACCGACACCAACAACATGTTCGCCGCGCTCGAGTTCTCGGTGACGGCCTCGGGCGCGGGCATCCAGCCGATCATGGGCTGCCAGATGGACCTGGCCTATGTCACAGCCCAGCCCGGCGAGCGCGAGAAGCCGCCCGCGCCGGTGGTGCTGCTGGCGCAGAACGAGGCGGGCTACATGAACCTCATGAAGCTCAATTCCTGCCTCTACCTGCGCGGTGACGGGTCGCTGCCGCATGTGACGCTGGAGGAGCTCGAGCGCCATGCCGGGGGCGTGATCTGCCTGACCGGCGGGCCGGATGGCCCGGTGGGCCGGCTTCTGCAGGCGGGCCAGCGCGCGGCGGCGGAGGCGCTGACGGGGCGGCTGCACGCAGCCTTCGGCGACAGGCTCTACGTGGAGCTTCAGCGCCATCCGGGCGAGGCGGGCCAGCCCGAGGCGGAACAACTCACCGAGCGGGGCTTTCTGGAGATGGCCTACGCGATGGGCCTGCCGATCGTCGCCACTAACGATGTCTATTTCCCGCAGTCGAAGATGTTCGAGGCGCATGACGCGATGATCTGCGTGGCCGAGGGCGCCTATGTCGACCAGTCGCAGCCCCGCCGCCGCCTCACCGCGCAGCACTATTTCAAGTCGCCGCAGGAGATGGCGACGCTTTTCGCCGACCTGCCCGAGGCCGTGGAGAACACCGTGGAGATCGCGCGGCGCTGCGCCTTCGGGGCCTACAGGCGCGACCCGATCCTGCCGCGCTTCGCCGAGGACGAGGTGGACGAGCTCCGCCGGCAGGCAAAGGAAGGGCTCGAGGCGCGGCTCGCCGTGATCCCCCACGCGGCGCCGGTGGAGGAATATCACGAGCGGCTCGAATTCGAGCTCGGGATCATCGAGGGCATGGGCTTTCCGGGCTACTTCCTGATCGTGGCCGATTTCATCAAGTGGGCCAAGGAGCAGGACATTCCCGTGGGGCCGGGCCGTGGCTCGGGGGCGGGCTCGCTCGTGGCCTATGCGCTCACCATCACCGACCTCGACCCGCTGCGCTACTCGCTCCTTTTCGAGCGGTTCCTCAACCCAGAACGGGTGTCGATGCCCGACTTCGATATCGACTTCTGCATGGACCGCCGCGAGGAGGTGATCGACTACGTGCAGCGCAGGTATGGGCGCGAGAAGGTGGCGCAGATCATCACCTTCGGCGCGCTTCTTTCCAAGGCGGCGGTGCGCGACATCGGTCGGGTGCTGCAGATGCCTTACGGGCAGGTCGACCGGCTCTCGAAGATGATCCCGGTGGTGGGCGTGAAGCCAATGTCGATCGAGGAGGCGCTGGCGAGCGAGGAGCGCTTGCGCGAGGAGGCCCGCAGCGAGGAGGTTGTGGACCGCCTCCTGAAATACGGGATGCAGGTGGAGGGGCTTCTGCGCAACGCCTCCACCCATGCCGCGGGCGTGGTGATCGGCGACAGGCCGCTCGACGAGCTGGTGCCGCTCTACCAGGATCCGCGCTCGACCATGCCCGCCACGCAGTTCAACATGAAATGGGTGGAACAGGCGGGGCTGGTGAAGTTCGACTTCCTCGGCCTCAAGACGCTGACTGTGATCCAGAATGCCATCGAGCAGATCCACGCCTCGGGGCGCGACCTGCACGTGGCCGCCGATGGCAGCACGATCTACGAGCCTTTCGAGGGGGCGGAGAACGACATTGGCCAGATCCCGCTCGACGATGCCAAGACCTACGAGCTTTACGCCCGCGCCAGGACGGTGGCGGTGTTCCAGGTGGAAAGCTCGGGCATGATGGACGCGCTCAAGCGCATGAAGCCCACCTGCATCGAGGATATCGTGGCGCTGGTGGCGCTCTACCGGCCGGGGCCGATGGAGAACATCCCCACCTATTGCGAGGTGAAGAACGGGCTCAAGGAGCGCGCCTCGATTCACCCCTCGATCGACCATATCCTCGACGAGACGCAGGGCATCATCGTCTACCAGGAGCAGGTGATGCAGATCGCGCAGGAGATGGCGGGCTACTCGCTGGGCGGCGCCGACCTGTTGCGCCGGGCGATGGGCAAGAAGATCCAGGAGGCGATGGATGCCGAGCGGCCCAAGTTCATCGCGGGCGCCAAGGAGAACGGCGTCGACGATGCCAAGGCGCTCGAGGTCTGGAACCTCCTCGACAAGTTCGCCAATTACGGCTTCAACAAGTCCCACGCTGCCGCCTATGCCGTGGTGAGCTACCAGACGGCGTGGCTCAAGACGAACCACCCGGTTGAGTTCATGGCGGGTGTGATGAATTGCGACATCCATCTCACCGACAAGCTCGCCGTCTATTTCGAGGAAGTGAAGCAGGCGCTGGGCCTGCCTTACGTGCCGCCCTGCGTGAACCGCTCGGGCGCGACCTTCATGGTGAAGGAGGGCGCGCTCGTCTACGCGCTGGGCGCGCTCAAGAACGTGGGCGTGGAGGCCATGCGGCTCATCGTCGAGGCGCGGGGGGAGAAGCCCTTCGTCACGCTTTTCGATTTCGCGCGGCGCGTCGATCTCAAGCGGATCGGCAAGCGCCCGCTGGAGATGCTGGCCCGCGCCGGCGCCTTCGACGAGCTCGACAGCAACCGCCGCCGGGTCTTCGACAGCATCGAGCGGCTTTCCACCTATTCTGCGGCGATCCACGAGCAGAAGAATTCCAACCAGGTGTCGCTCTTCGGCGAGGCGGGCGATGACCTGCCCGAGCCGCGCCTTTCGCCGGTGGAAGACTGGCTGCCCGCCGAGCGGCTGACGGAAGAGTTCCAGGCTGTGGGCTTCTACCTCTCCGGCCACCCGCTCGACGATTACGCCGCCGCGCTCAGGCGCAAGGACGTCAAGACCCTCGAGGAGGTCGAGGCGCTCGCCCGCCGCCAGCCCTCGGCGGTGAAGATGGCGGGCGTGGTGGCGGGCCGGCAGGAGCGGCGCTCGGCGCGGGGCAACCGCTTTGCCTTCGTGCAGCTCTCCGACACCACGGGCAGCTACGAGGTGACCGTTTTCTCCGACACGCTGGAGAGCTCGCGCGATTTCCTCGAGCCCGGGTCGCGGGTGGTGCTGGGCGTGGAGGCCACGATGGAGGAAGACCAGCTCAAGCTGCTGGCGCGGTCCTTCCAGCCCGCCGATGACGTGGTGGCGGATGCGGGCAGCACGGGCCTGCGCATCTACGTCGAAAGCGCCGAGGCGGTGCCCTCGGTGGCCTCGGTGCTCGAGGGCGCGGCGGGTGCGCGGGGCGGGCGGGGGCCGATCTATTTCTGCCTGCTCGATCAGGGCCTGCCCGGCGAGGTGGAGATCGCGGCGGGGCGCGACTACCCGGTCTCGCCGCAGATCAAGGGGGCGCTCAAGAGCCTCGGCGGCGTGGTGATGGTGGAGGAAGTCTGAGCGGGCGCGGCCAGATCTCGCGTCAAGGGTTTCCGCCAATATATTGATGTAAATAGGTTTTCTTTGGGTGGACTGCGGACCAGCCGGCAGAGTATGGTTCTGCGGGTGATCCACTCGCGGAGGGACCGACATCGCGATGCGCATTCCGGCCGTCATTCTGGCGCTTGGCCTGCTGGCCGCCTGCGGCGAGCAGGCGGGGCAGGTGGGGCTGCTCTCGGAGCAGGACGTGGCGGAGGATGCGCCGGGCATGAGCGTGGCCGCGGCGCCCGAGAGCGCGCCGCAGGGCGGCTTCCTCGCGGCGCTCTTTGGCACCCCGGCCAGCACCGGGCCCGCGCCGGATGCGGCGGCGGGCGAGGCCGAAGTGGCGGCCGCCGGCGGCGAGCCGGACGCGCCCGAGGGCGACGTGACCGAGATCGCCACCGCCGCGCTCGACGAGGAAGGCACCCGCCAGCAGGACGACCGCTCCGGCGGGTTCTGGGGCCAGCTTTTCGGTGGCTCAACGAAAGCGCGGGCGCCGGAGCCTGCGCGGGAGGGCGTGCGCCTGGCCTCGCTCGGCGACACGGCCACGCCCGTTCTGCCAGAGGCGAAAGGCGACATCGACTTCGGCACGCGGCTGCCCTATGGCCGGGTGGCCAAGCTCTGTGGCGTGCCGCCGCGCAAGCTCGGCAAGCAGGTGGCGGCCTATCCCGAGCGCAACCCCATCCACCGGCTCTACGACAGCGCCCCCGGCAGCACCGAGCCGCGCACGCTTTACCTCACCGGCTTCGACGATGGCTGCGTGCGCCAGTTCACCGCCGCGCTCGCTATGTTCGGCTCGGTCGAGATGCACGAGCAACTGCGCTACGGCCTGCCCGCCGAGGTGCAGCCCTATTCCGACACCGACCGCGCCTATGAGAAGATCAAGCGGCAGGTCTGCGGCAAGCCCCGGCGCCAGCCCTGCGGCGCCAAGCTTCCCATGCTCGAGCGCGACACGGTCTTCGTGAGCGTCTACGAGCGTTTCGAGGGCAGCGCCTCGTGGTCGAACCTGCTGCTGCACCGGGGCGATCTCGTCGCGCAGGATCACAAGCAGGGCGCGGGCGAGGGCTGAGCCCATTCCCCGCCGTCGCACCTCGCCCTTTCCGTAGGAGATGAGTATTTTCACCAAGAAGAAGCAGGGCGTTTTCCGGCTTCTTCTTGGGTGCAAATACTCATGGCGCGACGCCTAGTAATGGGGCGGGCGCTCGTCGCCCATGACGATCCCGCCGCCGCCATCGCTTTCGCGCTCGGCCTCGCGGCGCATGAGCATGTCCACCCGGGCCGAGAGCCGGTCGATCTCGCGCTCCTGCCGGGCGACCACGTCGGAGAGGTCGTCGAGCATGCGCTGGAGATGGGCGATATGTTCTTCGAGATGCGACATGGGCGCAGATAGGCCCGCCGCGCGGCGCGGGTCAAGCCCGCTTGCCCCGCAACGCCCCTTGGGCTAGACCGCGCGAGCGAGCGAGCAAGGCAGGATCGACCCATGGCCAAAGAGAAGAAACAGCCCCGCCCCAAGGCGGAGACGCCCAAGGGCTTTCGCGACTATTTCGGCGCGGAAGTGACCGAGCGCGCGGAGATGCTGGCGAAGATCGGCGCGGTCTATCATGCCTATGGCTTCGATGCGCTGGAATCGAGTGCCGTGGAGACGGTGGAGGCGCTGGGCAAGTTCCTGCCCGATGTGGACCGGCCCAACGAGGGCGTCTTCGCGTGGCAGGAGGCCGACGAGGAGGGGCGGGGGGACTGGCTGGCGCTGCGTTACGACCTCACCGCGCCGCTGGCGCGCGTCTATGCGCAGCACCGCAACGATTTGCCCACGCCCTACCGGCGCTACGCGATGGGGCCGGTCTGGCGCAACGAGAAGCCGGGGCCGGGGCGGTTTCGGCAATTCTATCAATGCGATGCGGATACGGTGGGCTCGGGTTCGATGGCCGCGGATGCGGAGATTTGCGCGATGCTTGCCGATACGCTGGAGGCGGTTGGCATTCCGCGCGGGGATTACCTCATCCGGGTGAACAACCGGAAGGTTCTGAACGGGGTGCTGGAGAGCATGGGGCTTTTGGATGACTCCGAGCGCAGCGCCGCCGTGATGCGCACCATCGACAAGTTCGACAAGGTGGGCGAGGCGGGCGTGCGGGAGCTTCTGGGCAAGGGGCGGCGCGATGCCTCGGGGGCCTATATCGACGGGGTTGGGTTGAGCGAGGCGCAGGCGGAGCCGGTGGTGGCTTTTCTGACCTCGAAGGCCGATGACACCGGCGCGACGCTTGGAAACCTGCGCGAGGCGGTGGGCGGCTCGGAGATGGGCCGGGCGGGGGTTGATGAGCTCGAAGAGATCGCCAGCCTTCTGGCCGCGCAGGGCTATGGCCCCGACCGGATCGTGATCGACCCGTCGGTGGTGCGGGGACTGGGCTATTACACCGGCCCGGTCTTCGAGGCGGAGCTCACCTTCGAGATCTTCGACGAGAAGGGGCGCAAGCGGCAGTTCGGCTCGGTGGCGGGCGGGGGGCGGTATGACGACCTCGTCAAGCGCTTCACCGGGCAGGCGGTGCCGGCCACGGGGGTTTCCATCGGGGTGGACAGGCTTCTGGCCGCTTTGCGCGAGAAGGGGCGGATCGGCGGCGCGGCGGAAGGCCCTGTCGTCGTGACGGTGATGGACCGCGACCGGATGGCCGATTACCAGGCGATGGTGGGGGAGTTGCGCCGGGCGGGTATTCGCGCCGAGGTTTATCTCGGCAATCCGAAGAATTTCGGCAACCAGCTCAAATATGCCGACAGGCGCGGCGCGCCGGTGGCGATCATCGAGGGGGCCGACGAGAAGGCGCGGGGCATCGTGCAGATCAAGGATCTGATTTTGGGCGCGCAGATTGCCGAGAAGGCCACGCTCGAGGAGTGGAAGGAGCGGCCCAGCCAGTTCGAGGTGCCGCGCGGCGAGATGGTGGCGAAGGTGCAGGATATTCTCAAGGGTCAGGGCTGATGCTGGCCGACCGCGCCGCGATCATGGCCGAGGCGGCCCGGCTGCGCGCGCTCTTCGAGGCGGAAGGCGCGCACCCGGTGGAAACCGCCATTCTGCAGCCCGCCGAGGTGCTGCTCGACCTCTATGGCGAGGATATTCGCGCGCGGGCCTACGTGACCTCGGATGCGCTCAGGGGCGAGCAGATGCTGCGCCCCGACTTCACCGTGCCGGTGGTTCAGATGCATATGGAGCATGGCGCGGAGCCGGCCTGCTACACCTATGCGGGCGAAGTCTTCCGGCGGCAGGAGCATGACCCGGCGCGGGCCAACGAGTATTTCCAGGCAGGCTTCGAGGTGTTCGACCGGGAAGATCCGGCGGGGGCCGATGCCCGTGTCTTCGCGCTCTTCCAAGAGGTTCTTGCGCCTTTGGGGCTGCGGGCGGCCACGGGGGATATCGGGCTGCTGATGGCGGCGGTGGAAGGCCTGCGCACCACCGAGCGGCGCAAGGCGGCGCTCCGGCGGCATATCTGGCGCCCCAAGCGGTTTCGGGCGTTGATGGAGCGCTATTCGGGCCGGGTGCCGATGCCGGAGGCGCGCGCGGCGCTGCTGGCCGAGGCAGACCCGATGGCGCGGGCCACGCCGCTGATCGGGCTCAGGGGCGAGGACGAGATTGCCGCGCGCATTGCCGCATTGAAGGAGGATGCCGCCGCGCCGCCCATATCGGCGGGCGAGGTGGCGCTGATCGATGCGATCCTCGCGGTGCGCGAGACCTGCCCCAACGCGCTCGAGCAGCTGCGCGACATCGCGGTGGACATGCCCGCCATCGCCCCCGCCGTGGAGCGGCTCGAGGCGCGGCTCGAGGCGCTGCGCGAGCGCGCGGTGGATGTGGAGGCGCTCGATTTCGAGGCGAGCTACGGGCGCACGCAGATGGAGTATTACGACGGGTTCGTCTTTGGCTTCTATGCCGAGCGCCGGCCCGACCTGCCGCCGGTGGCCACGGGTGGGCGCTATGACGCGCTGACACGGCAGCTGGGGCAGGGCGCCGAGATCCCGGCGGTGGGCGGGGTGATCCGCCCGGGGCTGGTGCTGGAGCTTGGGGGGCGCGTGGAATGAGCATCAAGCTGGGCGTGCCCTCGAAGGGGCGGCTGATGGAGAAAAGCTTCGACTGGTTCGGCGCGCGGGGGCTGAGCCTTGGCCGGGCCGGCTCGGAGCGGGAATATGCGGGCTTCGTGCGGGGGCTCGAGAACGTGGAGCTGGTGCTGCTTTCGGCGGGCGAGATCCCGCGCGAGCTGGCGGCGGGGCGCATTCATCTGGGCGTCACCGGCACCGACCTCGTGCGCGAGAAGCTGGGCGTTTGGGAAGACGCGGTGGAGGAGCTGGAAGAGCTGGGCTTCGGGCAGGCCGATCTCGTGCTGGCGGTGCCGCAGGCCTGGGTGGACGTGAGCACGCTCGACGATCTGGATGCCGCCGCCGCCGCGTTTCGCGCGCGGCATGGGTTTCGCCTGCGGATCGCCACCAAGTATCACCGGCTGGTGCGGGATTTCCTGCGCGAGCATGGCGTGGCCGATTACCGGCTGGTCGACAGCCAGGGCGCCACGGAAGGCACGGTGAAGAACGAGACCGCCGAGGCGATCGCCGACATTACCTCCACGGGCGATACGCTGCGCGCGAACCATCTGCGCCCGCTCGAGGATGGGCTGATATTGCGCAGCCAGGCCACGCTCTTTCGCGCGCGGCGCGCGCCGCTCGATGCGGGGGACAGGGCGGCGATGGCGGAGCTTCTGGAGATGCTGCGGCTCGATTGAGCCAAGGGCACCCGTGCGTGACCCGAAACAAAAACGGCCCGGTCGCCTGAGCGCCGGGCCGTTCGTGTCTTGCGGATCGCTGCGCGATCAGAAGCGGAAGGTGCCGCGCACGTTGACGGTGCGGGCTTCGGCGTCGAACGGGGTGCCGCCGATATTGTCGAACTCGTGGTGGAGACCTTCGAGGGCCAGCGAGAACTGGTCGGTCACCATCTGCTCGTAGCCGATGCCGACGAAATAGCCGTCCTGGTTGCCCAGCGGCGAGATGTCGGCCTCGGCATAGCCGCCGGTCACGTAGGAAAGGCCGTTGCCCACCTTGAGGCCGCCGCGCACCTTGGCGCGGAAGACGTTGTCGAGCTTGACGCCGGGGGCGAGGCCCACATCGGCCATGTCGTAATCGATGCCGGCACCGAGCACGAAATCGCCGAAGTCGTAGTCATAGCCGGCGGTGATACCGGCGGTGAAGTCGTCACCGTTGATGCCGGGCGCGTTCACGCTGACATCGGCCCAGCCGAGCTGGCCACCGACGTAGAAGCCTGTCCAGTCGGGGCGCGGGTCGGGCGGAGGTGCGGCCTGCACGATAGGCTGCTCCACCGGGGCGGGGTCGAGGCTGCCGGCGAGGGCCGGGGCGGCGGCGAGGGTCGCAACCGCGATCAGGGAGAATTGTTTCATCATGGCTTTGGTCCTTTTCCTTGTAACCAGGGCCTTTTTGCTCGTGGTCTTGCTCACGCGGCACATCGTTGGCACCGCTTCCGTGTGCCCAGCATCTAGACAAGCTTGGGCGGGGCACAAGGGGCCGCGCGGGACACAATTTCGAGAGTGAAACTGCATTGCATCACCCGTTTCGGAGGATGGCGGAAAACAGCCTAGGGCATGCCTCCATCGGCTGGATTTCGCCTGTAGCGGGTGGTGCCGGAAACGTGACTTGCGCTCAGATCACGCCGATTTCGGAGAGTGCCGCCGAGAGGCCGGGCGGCAGGGTGTCATCGTTGGCGCGGCTGCCGGAGAGGTCGGGCGGGGCATCGCCGGGCGCGAGGTAGCGCCAGCCCTGGAAGGGGCGGCGGCGGGCGGTGGCGGTGCGAATGATCTCGGGGTCGAGCACGAAGGCGCAGCGGCGGATGCCATCCTCGCCGGTCACCTCGTCGAGCCGCAGGAGCCGCTGGCGGCACTGGATGAAGCCCTGGATCACCCAGTAGATCGAGCCGCCCTCGAGCAGCTCGGCCTCGCGGCGCGGCCACATGCGGGTGACATGGCGCGGCAACCCGTCTTCGCGCAGCGCGCGGCGCGAGGCCTGCCATTCCTCGAGGCTCTCGACGCTTTCCGAGCCCACGCTCAGCTTGATCAGGTGGAGTTTCGCCAAGGCTCCGACTCGTTCTGGTTGCTCATGCCATATATGGTAAGCGCCCTGCAGAAAGAGGCAAGTGGTGGTGGTCTTTTGTGGCCAAAGCGGGTATGGTGGAAGGCCTCTCACGCAACGCTCTGGAATCGCCCGCATGACCCGCTTTGCCGCCCCTATCGCAGAATCGATCTGGAACATGAAATATCGGCTGAAGGAGGCCGACGGCACCGCCATCGACCGCACGGTGGAAGATACGTGGCGGCGCATCGCGCGGGCGCTGGCCACGGTCGAGGCCGAGCCGGAGGCATGGGAGGAGCGGTTTTACAAGGCGCTGGAGGACTTCCGCTACCTGCCCGCCGGGCGCATCACCGCGGGCGCGGGCACGGCGCGGCAGGTGACGCTCTTCAACTGCTTCGTGATGGGCACGATCCCCGACAACATGAACGGCATCTTCGACGCGCTGCGCGAGGCGGCGCTCACCATGCAGCAGGGCGGCGGCATCGGCTATGATTTCTCCACCATCCGCCCGCGCGGCGCGGAAGTGAAGGGCGTGGCGGCGGATGCCTCGGGGCCGCTCTCCTTCATGGATGTGTGGGACGCGATGTGCCGCACCATCATGAGCGCGGGCTCGCGGCGGGGCGCGATGATGGCCACGATGCGCTGCGACCACCCCGATATCGAGGATTTCGTGGCGGCCAAGGCGGATGCGGCGAAGCTCAGGATGTTCAACCTCTCGGTGCTGGTGACCGATGCCTTCATGGAGGCCGTGAAGGCCGATGGCCCGTGGGAGCTGACCTTCGGCGGGAAGGTTTACCATACCATTCAGGCGCGTGACCTGTGGAACCGGATCATGCAGGCGACCTATGATTTCGCCGAGCCGGGCGTGATCTTCATCGACCGGATCAACGAGGCCAACAACCTTGCCTATTGCGAGGAGATCGCCGC
The DNA here is from genome assembly GCA_040222155.1 of Roseovarius sp. GTDB lineage: Bacteria > Pseudomonadota > Alphaproteobacteria > Rhodobacterales > Rhodobacteraceae > Roseovarius. The sequence continues at coordinate 19,220 of JAVKDQ010000153.1, read as the reverse complement.
CACCAACCCTTGCGGCGAGCAGCCCCTGCCGCCCTATGGCGCCTGCCTTCTGGGCTCGATCAACCTTGCCCGGCTGGTGCGGCAGCCGTTCGACGCGGCAGCCCATATCGACGAGGCCGAGCTCGACGAGCTGGTGGCGACCGCGGTGCGGATGATGGACAACGTGGTGGATGCCTCGAACTTTCCGCTCGAGGCGCAGGCGCGCGAGGCGCAGGCCAAGCGCCGGATCGGGCTGGGGGTGACGGGGCTGGCGGATGCGCTGCTGATGAAGGGGCTGCGCTACGGCTCGGAGGAGGCGGCGCGCCAGACGGAGCGCTGGTTGCACCGCATCGCCCGCGCCGCCTATCTGGCGTCGGTCGAGTTGGCGAAGGAGAAGGGGCCGTTTCCGCTTTTCGATGCCGAGGCCTATCTGGCGAGCGGCACGATGCAGGGGATGGACGAGGATGTGCGCGCGGCGGTGGCCGAGCATGGCATCCGCAATGCGCTGCTGACCTCCATCGCGCCCACCGGCACGATCTCGCTTTACGCGGGCAACGTCTCTTCCGGCATCGAGCCGGTCTTCGCCTACAGCTACACCCGCAAGGTGCTGCAGAAGGACGGGAGCCGCACCGAGGAGGAGGTGGTGGATTATGCCGTTCAGATGTGGCGGGAAACGAAGGGCGATGCGCCGCTGCCCGAGTATTTCGTGAGCGCACAGGAGCTGGCGCCGGAGGACCATGTGCGGATGCAGGCCGCAGCGCAGCGCTGGATCGACTCGAGCATCTCCAAGACGATCAACGTGCCGGAGGATATCGGCTTCGAGGCGTTCAAGAACGTCTACATGCAGGCCTACGAGACGGGCTGCAAGGGCTGCACGACCTACCGGCCGAACGATGTGACGGGCTCGGTGCTGAGCGTGAGCGAGAGCGCCGACAAGGTGCCGGGCGAGACGCCGGTGAATGACGGGATGCCCGAGGAGGGGGGCGATGTCGTCTACATGTCGGAGCCGCTCGACCGGCCCACGGAGCTGGAAGGCGCGACCTACAAGCTCAAGTGGCCTGACAGCAGCCATGCGATCTATGTCACCGTCAACGACATCGTGCTGAACGGGCACCGGCGGCCCTTCGAGGTGTTCATCAACTCCAAGAACATGGAGCATTTCGCGTGGACGGTGGCGCTGACGCGGATGATCTCGGCGGTGTTCCGGCGGGGTGGCGACGTGTCTTTCGTGGTGGAGGAGCTCAAGGCCGTGTTCGACCCGAGGGGCGGCGCGTGGATGAACGGGAAGTATATCCCTTCGATCCTCGCGGCGATCGGCGGGGTGCTGGAGCAGCACATGATCCAGATCGGCTTTCTCGCGGGCGAGGGGCTGGGGCTGAAGGGCGACCCGACCGCGCAGGTGGTGAACCTCAACCAGGGGCGCGGGCCGGCCTGCCCCTCCTGCGGGCAATATGACATGCGCATGGTCGAGGGCTGCATGACCTGCGCCAGCTGCGGACATTCCAAATGCGGCTGACGCGCGGGCGCTGGGGCGCCGGGCGATCGGTGTTCAGAAGGGCTTGGCCAGCGGGAAGCGGGGCGAGGCATCGCTGAAGGCGTGCATGTGGATCATGATCTGCTCGGCGTCTATGAGCACCACGCCATAGGCGGGGGGCTCGAGATTGCCGATCACCTCGCCGCCTACGGGGCCGAGCGTGAGCGCCACCTGGTGGTTGAGCCCGCGCATGCAGGAGTGGCTGATGCCGCGCCAGTTGCCGAAGATCGGGCGGTGGAGATGGCCGTAGAAAAGATGGCGGATGCGGGGCTTGTGGGGGGCGATCACCTCGTGGAAGGCCTCCGCCTCCTCGAGGCGGATCGCATCCATCGGGCCTATGCCGGTGGCGAAGGGCGGGTGGTGCATGAAGAGGATGACGGGGCCCTCGCTTTCTTCCAGCCGGGCGCGCAGCCACGCGCGGCGGGCCGCGCAATATTGCCCGGCGGAGGAGCCGGGCAGGCGCGTGTCGAGCAGCAGGAAGAGGCCGAAGGGTGTCTCGACGGTGCCTTGCACGAAGCCCGCCTCATCGCGCGGGGCCTCGGGGAAGGCGGCGTGGAAGGCCTCGGTATCGTCGTGGTTGCCGACCATCAGGTGCACCGGCATCGCGAGCCGGTCGATCTCTGCGCGGAAGGCGGCATAGGCCTCGGCATCGCCCCAATGGGTCATGTCGCCGGTGAGCACGACGAAGGCCGCGTCGCCATGCTCTGAATTGATCGAGGCCACGGCGCGGGCGAGCCGCTCCGCCGGGTCGGCGCCGAAGAGCGTGCGCCCGCCGCCCACCACATGCGTGTCTGTCAGGTGGATGAACTTCATTCGGCGGCGACTGGCTTGACCCAGTCCTCCCACTCGGTGCCGGCGGTGAAGACGGGGCCATCCCATGTGAAGGGGATGCGGTGGATGACGGTATCGGCGCCCTCGACCAGCACCACGTTATAGGCGGGCGGCATGGGCGCGCCTTGCAGGAGGTCGGGCTCCTGCAGGTCGGGGAGCGACTGGTTGCCGGTGGAGGGCGCGGCGGCGAAGGGGATGCCCCGCCAGAGCCCGTGCGCGGGGGCGTGGATATGACCAAAATGGAGGTAGTCGATGCGGTCGCGGTGGCGGTCGAGCACGTCTGCGAGGCGGGCCCTGTCTTCGGGCACGAGCGCGATCTTGTCTTCTGCCGGCACGCCGAGCGGCATGGGGTTGTGGTGGAGGAAGAGCCGGGCGCGGGTGGCGCGGGCGAGCTCCTCCTCAAGCCATGCGCAGCGCTCGGGGCCGAAATGGCCGGCATGGGTGCGGGGCGCGCAGGTGTCGAGATAGAGGAAGCTTGTGCCTTCGACCTCTTCGGCATGGTTCACGTGGCCGTTGGCGTCGCGCGGGTGGTCGTTGAAGACCTCGAGGAAGGTGGCGCGGTCATCGTGGTTGCCGATGAGCAGGCGCACCGGGATCGGCACATCCGCGAGGGCTGCCCGAAGCGCCTCGTAGGCGCCGCGCTCGCCCCAATGGGTGAGATCGCCGGTGATGACGAGCCGGGCGGCATCGGCGTGATGGGCGGCGATATCCGCAAGCGCCTGCGCGAGGCGGCGGTGGGGGTCGAGCCCGCCCATGCGCTCGCCGGGCAGGGTGAGGTGGATGTCGGAGAGGTGAATGAATTTCATGTGCGTTGTGCTTTTCTTGACTGGGGCGGGCCGCCCCCCGCGCGGGGGAGCGACCCTTTCCTTGAATGTTTAGCCGTTGGGCAGCAGGTCGGCCACTTCCTCGACCAGTTCCTGCTGCAGCGCCTCCATGTCGTCGGCATCGCCGGTGACGATACGCTCGACATGGTCGTAGATCACCTGCGTGATCGCGAGGCCGTTATCGCCGGGGTAGGCCAGCCAGTCGCGCAGGAGCGGAAGCTGGTCGACCGCTGTCTGCTTGTTGGGGTTCTGCTGGTAGAAATCGGCGAGGATGATCTCGTTGGCGGCCTTGTTGGGGGGCATGTAGCCGGTCGTCTTGGCCACTTCGGCGGCGCCTTCACCGGAGGTGATGTATTTCAGCCATGTCCATGCCGCCTCTTGAACCGCCGGATTCTCGGAGGTGGAGGTGAGAAGCGCCGCGTTGCCGCCCGCGGGCAGGCCCTTGGGCGCCTCGCCCATGCCGGGGAAGGGGCCGGTGACGAGCTCGAAATCGCCTTGCGAGCGCTCGATGGCGCCGAGCGCGGAGGTGGACCAGTACATCATCCCGATCTCGCCGGCGGAGAAGGAGGCGAGCGCCTCTTTCCAGCTCAGGTTCTTCATGTCGCAGCCGCGGAAGATGGCCTTCATCTGCTCGAGCGCGTTGAGCGCCTCGGGGCTGTCGAGCTGCATCTGGCCGTTTTCGACGATGGCCTTGTCCTGGCTCCACATCAGCGCCTGCACGAACCAGTTGCCGGTGATGTTCCAGCCCCAGAAGACCGGGTTCTCGATGCCGTTGGCCTGCATGGTCTCGCAGGCGGCGATCACCTCGTCCCACGTGGTGGGCAGGGTCTCGATGCCGCCGGCTTCGAGGATGTCCATGTTGTAGTAGCCCACCGGCAGCGAGACGGAGAAGGGCAGGCCGTGCACCTTGCCGTCGAAGGTGGAGAGCGAGAGCATGGCGGCGTGATAGCCGTCCTTCTCGAAATCGGCCTCCTCGGCGATGAAGGGCTCGAGCGACTTGGCGATGCCCTTCTCCACCAGCACCAGCTGGCGGTTGAGGCCCTGCATCGTCACGTCGGGGAGGTTGCCCGAGACGGCCTCGCGCAGCACGGTGTTGGTGCCGTCCTCGTAATCCTCGTACGTGGCGCGCATCTTCACCTCGATATGCGGATGCGCCTCCTTGAAGGCGGGCATCATTGCCTCGTAGGTCACGTCGAAGAGGTGGCTGTAGGGGTAGGCGAATTCGATCGTCACGGTCTCCTCGGCGAAGACGGCGGTGGCCGAAAGCGCGAGGGCCATTGCGGTGGCAGTCAGTTTCATGTGAGTATCCTCTCTTGCCGATGCTTCGGGCTGAGGCGCGGTTTGGCGACTTGGCCGCAGCCCGGGGGTTGCTCCCGTTACCGGGATTTCGGTGCGAGGCAGGGCAGGGCCCTGCCTCATTTCATTCCCGAGAGCGTGATGCCCTCGATGAACCTTCGCTGCGCCAGCAGGAAGGCCACGATGAGCGGCAGGACGATGACCGTGGCCGAGGCCATCATCGGGCCGAACATGTTGCCGTCGCCCCCGCCCTTGAATTCGCGCAGGCCGAGCGGCGGGGTGAAGAGGTCGCGATTGCCGGTGACGACGATGCGCGGCCAGAAGTAATCGTTCCAGTGGGCCACCACGCTGAAGATGGCGAAGGCCAGAAGCGCGGGGATGGCGGTGGGCAGCATCACCCGCCAGACGATGGCGAACTCGCTCATCCCGTCCATCCGGGCGGCATCTATCAGGTCGTCCGGCACGGTCATGAAGAATTGCCGCATGAGGAAGATGCCGAAGACGGAGATCGTCCACGGGATGACGAGGGCGGCATAGGTGTTGGTGAACCCGAGCTTGGCCAGCATGATGTAGAGCGGCAGGGCGATGGCGTGGACCGGGATCAGCAGGCAGAAGAGCACCAGCCCGAACACCGCCTCGCGCCCCCAGAAGCGCAGCTTGGCGAGCGCGTAGGCGGCGGGCAGGGCCACGACGATCTGGATGAGAAAGATCGAGACGGTGACGATCACCCCGTTCAACAGGTAGCGCAGGAGCGGCGCCTGCGTGAAGGCCTGCGTGTAGTTGAAGACCACCGGGCGCGAGGAACATTCGGCGCGCGCCTCCTCGAGCAGGGCCTCGCGGATGGCGTTCTGGCTCTGACCGGGGAAGCGCAGGGCAGCGGCCTCGACCTCGTCGCGGTTGGGGTCGCGCAGCTTCACGCATTGCTCGTCGACCATGATCTCCTGCCGGCCGAAGAAGCCGCCCTCGCCACGGTCGATCTCGCCGGGGCTTTTGAGGCTGTAGCTCACCATCGTGTAGAAGGGCGCGATGACGATGATGGCGCCGAGGATCAGGATGAGATGTTTCCACCAGTCGCGGGTCATCAGTAATGCACCTTTCTCTCCACGAGCCAGCGCTGCACAACGGTGATCATCATCACGAAGACGAGGAAGAGCATGGTGATGGCCGCGCCGATGCCGATGAGGTTCTGCTCGATGCCCTTCTCGTAGATGGCATACATCATCACGTAGGCGGTTTTGCCGGGGCCGGCGCCGATGGGGTAGAAGGCCTCGATCGTGTCGAAGACCTGGAAGGCGCGGATGCAGCTGATGGTGACCACGAAGACGGTGGTGGGGCCAAGCGCGGGCCATGTGACGAGGCGGAAGCGCTCCCAGGCCGATTTCGCGCCGTCCATCTCGGCGGCGTGGTAGAGCTCGCGATGCACCGAGGTGAGGCCCGCGAGATAGAGCACCATGTTGAAGCCGAAGCCCTGCCAGACGCCGACGAAGGCGATGACCCAGATCGCGTAGCGCTTGTCGCCGAGCCAGAGCGGCATGCCCTCGGCGCAATGGCCCGCAAGCCACGGCCAGAGCGCCTCGAGCCAGGTGCCGCAGCCCTTTGCCAGCGTCTGGTTGATGACGCCGATGGAGGGGTGGAGCATGAATTCCCACGCGATGGCCATGGCGATGAGCGTGGCCATGACGGGGAGGAAGTAGATCGTCTTGTAGAGCTCGCGCAGGTGGGTGAGCGAGTTGATGAGCAGCGCCGCGCCGAGGCCGAGGGCCACCGAGAGCGGCACCACGGTGAGCACGTAGGTGAAGGTGGCCGTGAACATCCGCGCATAGGTGGAGCGGGTGAAGAGCTTCTCGTAATTCTCGGTGCCGACCCAGTCGAACCCGGGATTGCCGAGCGAATAGTCGGTGAAGGAGAGCGCACCCGCCACGCCCACGGGCACCAGCAGGATGAGCACCATCAACGCGAGCGCCGGCGCGGCCAGCGCCCAGGCGGTGCGGCGCTGGCGGCTCTCGCGCGCCCTCAGCGCGCGGGCGGGGGGATGTGCGGCAGCGTCGGCCATGTCAGCCCGCCATCGCCGGTTGGCGCGCGGGGGTGAGGCCGAAGCGCATGCGCTGGCCTTGCGCGTCAAAATACACGGCGTGGGCCGGGTCGAAGCCCAGCTCGACCCGCGCCCCGATGGTCAGGCGGGTGCGCTCGCGCGGCTCGGCGCGCAGCGTGACACGTGTTTCGAGCCCCTCGAGCACCAACTGCGCGTAGAGCTCGGCGCCGAGGTTCTCGGCATGAACCACGTGGCCCGCAAGCGGCGCATCGGCCCCGGCGAGCCTGAGCGCCTCGGGGCGCAGGCCCATGCGCGCGGGCTGGTCGGCCACGCGATGCGCGCCGCCGAGGTCGTGCTCCATGAGGCGCACCCGCCCGGCGCTGATCTCGATGGGCAGGATGTTGATCTTGGGCGAGCCGATGAATTCGGCCACGCGGATGTCGTCGGGGTCGTCATAGACCACGCCGGGGGCGGCGCATTGCAGGATCCGCCCGTCCATCATCACGGCGATCCGGTCGGACATGGTCATCGCCTCGCCCTGGTCGTGGGTGACGTAGATGACGGTTGCGCCAAGGCGGCGGTGGAGCTGGGCGATCTCGGCGCGGGTCTGGACGCGGAGCTTGGCATCGAGGTTGGAGAGCGGCTCGTCGAGCAGGAAGGCGGCCGGCTCGCGCACCAGCGCGCGGCCGAGCGCCACGCGCTGGCGCTGCCCGCCGGAGAGCTGGCCCGGCTTGCGGTCGAGGAGCGCGTCGATTTCCAGCACCCGCGCGGCCTCCTGCACGGCTGCCGCGATCTCGGCGTTGCGGGCCCGCGCGCCGGGCAGGGCGCGGCCCAGTATCGGCAGGCGCTGGGCGGCGGTGAGCCTGCGCATCCGGAGCGGCACGGCGATGTTCTCGCCCACGCTCAGATGCGGGTAGAGCGCGTAGGACTGGAAGACCATCGAGAGGTTGCGATCTGCCGCGCGGGTGGCGGAGACATCCTGCCCGGCGATGGTGACGCTGCCCGCGCCTTGGGTCTCGAGCCCGGCGATGATGCGCAGGAGGGTGGATTTGCCGCAGCCCGAGGGGCCCACGAGCGAGACGAATTCGCCATCGGCGATGTCGAGCGAGATGCCCGAGAGCACCTGCGTGTCGCCGAAGGATTTCGAGATGTCGGTCAGCGCCAGTTCTGCCATGCGAGTCTCCCTGCTTGGGGCGAGTCGTAGGGGGCGCACGCGTCATCCGTGTAACGTCATATTAGCGAGACTAATGGCCCCTATGTTTCGCCCCGAAAGGAGGCAGCGGAGATGCGGCCGAATCATCACCAGTTCGTGGCCTTCGCCTACGTGGTGCGCGAGGGCAGCTTCTCGGCCGCCGCCGCGCGGCTGGGGGTGACGCAATCCACCATCACGCAGCACGTTGCCAAGCTCGAGCAGAAGGTGGGCGCGCAGCTGCTCATCCGGGGCCGCGACGGGGTGGAGGTGACGGCAACGGGGCAGGATTTCTACGATCTGGCCGACAGGCTGGTGGCGCTCGACTCGACGATCGAGGAGCGGCTGCAGGGCTTCGCCTCGATGCGCGCGGGGCGGATCAAGGTGATCGCCAACGCGCCGCAGCCCGCGCTCGAGGTGATCGGGCGCTTCACCGGGCGCTTCCCCGAGCTGAGCGTTGACTTCGCCCTGCATGACTGGACCACAGCCAACACCATGATCCGCAACCGTCTCGCCGATGTGGGCATCGTCACCGACCCGCCCCGGCGCGACGACTGGAACATGCACAAGATCCAGACCACCGGCTACGTGGCCTATTGCCCGGAAGGCTGGGAGATCAGCACGCGCGCGCGGCTCTCGATGCGCGACCTGCTGGCACATACGGTGATCCTGCCCGAGGAAGGCTCGCTCACACGCCGTGTGGTCAATGCCAAGCTGCGCGAGCTGGGGCTTTCCATTCAGCGCGAGGTGTCGATGCGGAGCTTTCCGCTGATGTGCGAGGCTGTGCTGCAGGGCATCGGGGTGGCGATCTTCCTGCGGGGCAGCAGCCAGATTTCCAAGGGGCTGGTGGAGGTGCCGCTCGAGGAGTTCGAAACGACGCATGAAACATGGCTCGTGGTGCCGAAGGACCGCGCGAAGCTGCGGCTCATATCGGAGTTTACCTCGACGGCGCTTTCGGTGGCGCTGTGAGCGGGGCGCGCTAGAGCGCTTCGAGCCACGCGACCATCCGTGCGAAGGCCAGCCGCCCGGCCTCGCTGCCGAGGTCGAACTGGTATTCATGCCCGAGGGGCGGGGTGTGCTCGGCGGGGAAGAAGAGCGTCTCGACAGGCACGCCCGCGGCCTGAAGCGCCTCGGCCAGCGCGACGGATTGCCCTTCCAGCGGGTCGGCATTGCCGGCGCTGATGAAGGCGGGCGGAAAGCGCGACGTGAGCTCGGGGAGGAAGGCGATGGTGGCGAAGCCTGCATCCTCGCGCCAGTTGCGGGTGCCGCCATAGGCCCAGCCCGTGGTCTGCACGAACCATCCCAGAAGGCCGCCATCCTGCCCGAGTTCGGAGATGTCGTAGACGCCGCAGAAGAGCAGCGCACCCGCGAGGCGGGCGGGCCAGCCCTCGGCCTCGATGCCGAGGGTGCGGGCATAGGCGGGGTTAGTGGCAAGGGTCGCGGTTTGCGCGGCGATCTGGGCTCCTGCACTGTCGCCCGCGAGCACGAAGCGCGCGCCATCGAGCTCCAGTGCCGCGCTCTCGCGGTGAAGATAGGCCATCGCCTGCGTAACCTGCCGGATCGGCGTGGGATAGCGCGCCTCGGGGGCGATCGTGTAGTCGATATTGGCGACGGTGAAGCCTTCGCCCGCGAGGATCTTGAGGTAATTGGCCACGTCCTGACGGCGCCCCGAGACGAAGCCGCCGCCATGCACCCAGACGACGAGCGGGCCGCGGGCAGCCTGATCGGGCGAGCGGTAGATATCCAGCACCGCCGCCGGATCCTCCGCGTCGTAGCGCAGGGTGGTGGTGGCGACTTCGGCGGGAACGCGCGGCGCCAGCGCCTCGGAGGCCTCTGCCGCGCCCTTGTCGAAGATCATGCGGATGAGCAGGACGCCGGGCCATGGCGAGAGCGTGAACCCCGCCACGAGAAGCGCCACGACGGCCGCGACTGCGAGTGCCCATCTGCGCAAGGCCTCTCCCTCCGATGCTTCCTTTCGCGCATCGTAGCCGCCTTGCAGCCGCATGGCGAGGCATCTGCCCCGGCATGGGCGGGGGATGGCGGGGCTTGGCGGGGAGCGGGCGTTGAGCCTATAAGAACCCGACATGAATTTAACCCGAGGCGACGGATGAAGCCGCTTTCCGACCAGCCGCTCAACGTGGTGGTGCTTGTTACGCCGCATTTCAACATGGCCGCCACGGCGGGCTTCCTCGACCCGTTTCGCGCGGCCAATTACCTTGAGGGGCGGGCGCTGGTGCGCTGGCACGTGGTTTCCGAGCGGGGCGGGCCCTGCATGGCGAGCAACGGGCTCACCCTCGAGACGCGCAAGATGGCCGACCTGCGCAGGGTGCAGCCCGAGTTGCGCCCCGAGATGGTGGTGGTGTCCTCGAGCTGGACGCCAGAGGCCAACCGCAGCGCGCAGCTTCACAGCGCGCTCTGGCGCTGGGCGCGGCAGGGGGCCACGATGGGCGCGCTCGATACAGGCGCCTTCATCCTCGCCGAGGCGGGGCTTCTGACCGGGCGGCGGGCGACGGTGCATTACGAGCATATCGACGCCTTCGGGGAGATGTATCCCGAGGTGGCGCTCTCGGATGAGCTTTTCGTTTACGACGGCAACCGGATTTCCTGCTGCGGCGGCAGCGCCTCGGTGGATTTCGCGCTCAACATCCTGCGGGGCACCCATGGCGACGAGGTGGCCAATGCGGCTGCGCGCTATCTCTTTCACCAGAGCGTGCGGCCCGCCGGCGCCCAGCAGAGCGCGGGGGCGCTGGAGCCTCTGGGCAACACCGCGCCCTCCTCGGTGAAACGCGCCATCGCGCTGATGGAGCGGCATCTGGAGGGGCCCTTGCCGGTGGCCGAAATCGCCCGGCGCACGGGGCTTTCGCTGCGCCAGCTCGAGAGGCTCTTCCGCCAGTATGTGCGCAAGACGCCCGCGCTCTACTACCGCGACATCCGGCTCGACCGCGCGCGCGGGCTGGTGACACAGACGGAGATGCCGCTCTCGGAGGTCGCGGTGGCCTCGGGTTTCTCGAGCCAGATCCATTTCTCGCGGGCCTATCGCGCCCGCTTCGGCCTGCCGCCCCGGCAGGACAGGGTGGAGGGGCGGGTGCCCTTCGAGTTCCGCGCCTGGCCGATGCATCGGCGGGGCAGGTAGGGGAAGGCAGGTCTTGTCGCTTTGGAGTGGAATTTGGCGTTGAGCCGCGCCATAGACGGGCCGCGGTGCGTCGATCCGACAGTTGTCTTGCAGAGCTTTATCCCGAAGTTCCCGAACAAAGCCCGAGCGATGCGCTGGTGGTAACGTATCGACGTGCCGGGGGGCGGCCCGTTGAGGGCGCGGCGGCCTGCGGCCTTGATTCCGCGGCGGACGCACAATGCCAATGTCCGCCAAAGGCCGTCACCAACACATCCCGCCGAGACCCGGGGGAACGCAGTGCATTTCTTGAACGGGCAACCTCGCCGCAGCAGCTTGCACCAATCTCGCAGCACCGACACCTCGGCGCGCCAGAGCCGGCAACGGCCAGACGGTGGCATGGCCTTTGAACATTCGCCAAGCCAGCTACATGGATGTCGCTTCAAGTTAATTTAAGGGCGATTCACGTTCATTCTCGAACCCCGTTCGACGCGATCCTGTCATGCAAGCGTCACGCCAGCGAGAGGCCCCGCCATGACCACCCTGCCATCCAAGGAAGAGTTCGCCCGCATCCGCGAGGGCTATTCGGAGGTGACGGGCCGCTCCATGTCGCTGCGCAAGGAGGCCTATACGCAACCGGCATGGTTCGAGGTGGACCGCGCGGGCATCCTCGCGAAATCGTGGCAATGGGTTTGCCACGTGGAAAAGCTGCGCGACCCCGGCGCCTACATGGCGGTGGAGATCGCGGGCCATCCCATCGCCGTGCTGCGCGACCGGGAGGGTGTGCTGCGCGCCTTCTACAACGTCTGCAAGCACCGCGCGCATGAGTTGCTGAAGGGCGAGGGCACCACGACCCGCATCATGTGCCCCTATCACGCATGGGTCTACAGGCTCGACGGGCAGCTGGTGCGCGCGCCCGAAACCGAACATCTGGAGGATTTCGAGCCGGGCGAGATCTGCCTCGACGCGGTGCGGGTGGAGGAATTCGCGGGCTTCGTGTTCGTCAATCTCGACCGCGATGCCGCGACGCTTGCCGAGCAATCGGGCAATCTCGAAACCGAGATCCGCCACTGGGCGCCCGATATCGAGCAGCTCACCTTCGGCCACCGGCTGACCTATGACATCAAGTCGAACTGGAAGAACGTGGTGGACAACTTCCTCGAGTGCTACCACTGCCCGACCGCGCACAAGGATTTCTGCGACCTTGTCGACATGGACACCTACAAGGTCACGACCTACGGCATCTATTCGAGCCACATGGCCGATGCGGGGCAGGGGGCCAACAGCGCCTATGATGTGTCGAACGCCACGGTGCGCACCCATGCGGTGTGGTGGCTCTGGCCCACGACCTGCCTGATGCGCTACCCGGGCCGCTCCTCGATGATCGTGCTCAACATCATCCCCGTGGGCCCGGACCGGACGCTCGAGACCTACGATTTCTTCCTCGAGACGCCCGAGCCGGATGCGATGGAGCTTGATGCCATCCGCTATCTCGACGAGGTGCTGCAGGTGGAGGATATCGGCCTCGTGGAAAGCGTGCAGCGGGGGATGATGACGCCCGCCTTCACGCAAGGGCGGATCGTGGACGACCCGAGCGGGTCGGGCAAATCCGAGCATGCGGTGCATCATTTCCACGGACTGGTGCTCGACGCTTATGCGCGGGCCGCGGGATGAGCCGCCCCAATATCGTCGTCATCATGGCCGACCAGCTTGCGCCGCAACTTACCGGCGCCTATGGCCACCCGCTTGCAAAAACGCCGCATCTCGATGCGCTGGCCGCGCGGGGGATGCGTTTCGATGCGGCCTATTGCAACGCGCCGCTCTGCGCGCCCTCGCGCTTCGCCTTCATGTCGGGCCAGCTCATCAGCCGGATCGCGGCCTATGACAACGCGAGCGAGTTCCGCGCCTCGGTGCCCACCTTCGCGCATTACCTTGCGCGACTGGGCTACCGCACCGGGCTTTCGGGCAAGATGCATTTCATAGGGCCGGATCAGAAGCACGGTTTCCAAGACCGGGTGACGACCGACATCTACCCCGCCGATTTCGCATGGACCCCCGATTGGGAGGCCGCCGACGAGCGGATCGACAAGTGGTATCACAACATGGCCACGGTGAAGGAGAGCGGGCAGGCGCAGGCCACCTTCCAGACCGACTATGACGACGAGGTGGGTTTTGCCGCGCGGCGCTGGCTTTATGATCGGGCGCGCGAGCAGGCGCGGGATGGCGCGGCGGGCGCGGCGCAGCCCTTCCTGCTGGTGGCGAGCTTCATCCACCCGCATGACCCTTACGTGGCGCGGCCCGAATGGTGGACCCTTTACCGCGACGACGAGATCGACCTGCCCGAGGCGTTGCCGCTCGAAGCGCACGACCCGTTCTCGCGCCGGGTGATGGACGGGATCGAGGCGAGCAGCGTGGCGCTCACCGAAGAGGAAGTGCGCCGCGCGCGCCGCGCCTATCTCGCCAATGTCAGCTACTTCGACAGCAAGATCGGCGAGATCACCCGCACGCTGGAAGAGACGGGCGCGCTGGAGAAGACCATCGTGATTGTCACCGCCGATCACGGCGACATGCTGGGCGAGCGGGGCTTGTGGTACAAGATGACCTTCTTCGAGCATTCGGCGCGGGTGCCGCTGGTGATGGCTGGGCCGGGTGTCGCGCAAGGCCGCGCGGCCAATGCCTGCTCGCTGATCGACCTTCTGCCCACCTTCGTGGAACTGGCGGGCGGCGATGAAAGCCTCCTCGGCGAGCCTGTCGACGGGCGCAGCCTCGTGCCTCTGATGCGCGGCGAGGCGGACCCGGTGGATGAGGCGATCGGCGAATACTGCGCCGAGATGACGCCTGCGCCCGTCTTCATGATCCGGCGGGGTGCTCTGAAATTCATCCATTGCGACGTGGACCCGCCCCAGCTCTACGACCTCGCGCGCGATCCGGGCGAGAGGGTCAACCGCGCGGACGACCCGGATTACGCGGAGGCGAGCCGCGCCTTCGCGGCGGAAGTGGCCGAACGCTGGGACAGCGCCGCGCTGCGCGCCAATGTCATCGCCACCCAGCGTTCGCGCCGGGCGCTGCACGCGGCGATGGAGGCGGTGCCGGCCTCGGAGCGCGAGCATTGGGATTACAACCCGCCACGGGATGCCAGCCGCGAATACGTGCGCAACCACATGGACTGGACGGTGGCGGCGGCGCATTACCGCTTTCCGCCGCACAAGGGAGACGAGGCATGATGCTGAAGGATAAGGTGGCATTGGTGACAGGCGGGCGCGGCGGGATCGGCCGGGCGATCTGCGCGCGGCTCGAACGCGAGGGGGCGCGGGTGTATGCCGCCGATCTGAGCGAGGCCGGGAGCCTTGAGGGCAGCGATGCGGCTGGGGCCTTCCTGCGGCTCGACGTGGCCTCGGAGGCGGAAGCCAAGGCGGCGATGGAGAGGGTGGGCCATGAGGCGGGCAAGCTCGACATTCTGGTGAACGCCGCCGGCATCGAGATCGAGAAGACCATCGAGGAGACGACGCTTGAGGAATGGAACCGGTCCTTCGCCGTCAATGTCACCGGCACTTTCCTTGCCTCGAAACACGCGCTGCCGCTCCTGCGCAAGGCGGCAAGCGGCGGCACCACCGCGAGCATCATCAATTTCGGCTCCTACGATGGCTTCATCGCCGACCCCGGCCTTGCCGCCTATTGCGCCACCAAGGGCGCAGTGCATGCGCTCACCCGCGCGATGGCCTGCGATCACGGCCCCGAGGGCATCCGCGTGAACGCCATCTGCCCGGGCTATATCGACACGCCGATGCTGCAGAGCTTCTTCAACGGTGCGGGCTCGGGCGGGAGCGGCAAATCCCTGGGCGATCTGCAGCAGGCGGTGCGCGACGTGCACCCGATGCGCAGCTACGGCACACCGGAAGACATTGCCAACCTCGTCAACTGGCTGGCCAGCGACGAGGCGCGCTATGCCTCCGGGCAGCTCTGGGTGCTCGACGGGGGCTTGTCGGCGCAGGTTCAACAGATGAGACTGTGAGCGAGCCAAGACTTTTGCAAAAGTCTTGGCAACTTCCTTGCAAGGAAGTTGGTCGCAAGGAGGAAACTGGAATGCCCAGACCCGTCATCATCACCTGCGCGCCCACGGGCGGCATCCACACGCCCACCATGTCGCCGCACCTGCCGATCACGCCGGCGGAGATCGCTACCGCGAGCATCGAGGCGGCGGAGGCTGGCGCCTCGATCATCCACCTTCATGCGCGCGACCCCGAAACCGGCAAGCCCGACCCGCGCAGCGAGACCTTCCGGCAGTTCCTGCCGGTCATCAAGCAGGCGACCGACGCGGTGATCAACGTCTCCACCGGAGCGGGGCTGGGCATGAGCATGGAGGAGCGGCTGCGCGCCGCCACCGATGCCAGCCCGGAGATGGCGAGCCTCAACATGGGGTCGATGAATTTCGGCATCTTTCCACTGCTCGAGAAATACAAGGATTGGAAGTTCGACTGGGAACCCGAGTTCCTCGGCATGACGCGGGATTTCATCTTTCCCAACACCTTCGCCACGATCGAATACGCGCTCAGGAACCTCGGCGAGGCGCATGGCACGAAGTTCGAGTTCGAATGCTATGACCTGAGCCATCTCTACAACGTCAAATGGTTCGTCGATCAGGGGCTGATCCGGCCGCCCTTCTTCATCCAGATGGTCTTCGGTATTCTCGGCGGGGTGGGGGCGGAGCTCGATAACCTCATGCACATGCACAAGGTGGCCGACAGGCTCTTCGGGGCGGAGAATTACGAATGGTCGGTGCTGGCCGCCGGGCGTCACCAGATGCCTTTCGCCACGCAGAGCGCGCTTCTGGGCGGCAACCTGCGGGTGGGTCTGGAAGACAGCCTTTATATCGGCAAGGGGGAGCTTGCCACCTCGAACGCGCAGCAGGTGGAGCGCATCCGCACCATCGTCGAGGCGCTGGGCTTGAGCGTCGCCACGCCCGACGAGGCGCGGGAGCGGCTGGGGCTCAAGGGCGGCGACAGGGTGAATTTCTGATGCGGCTCGAGGGGAAAAGCGCTTTGGTGACGGGCGGGCGGCAGGGCATCGGGCGCGGGATCGTGGAGGCGTTTCTCGCCGAGGGCGCGCATGTAGTGACCTGCGGGCGCGGGCCTCGGCCCGAGGGGCTGCCGGATGTGTGCGGCTGGGTGCAGGCGGATGTATCGAAGGCGGCGGACATGGCGGCGCTCACCGAGGCTTGCCCGGCGCCCGATATCCTCGTGAACAACGCGGGCGTTCAGGTGGAGAAGACCGTGGCCGAGAGCACGGATGCCGATTGGGAGCTGGTGATAGGCGCCAATTGCCGGGGTGTCTTCAATTGCTGCCGGGACTTCATCCCGCTGATGCCGGAGGGGGGTGTGATCCTCAATATCGGGTCGATCTCCGCCACCCATGCGGACCCGTCGATGGCGCTCTACAATGCCTCGAAGGCTTTCGTGCATGGGCTGACCCGCTCGATCGCGGTGGATCACGGGCCGCGCCTGCGCTGCAATGCGATCTGCCCCGGCTGGATCAATACCGGCATGCTCGAGGCGGGCTTCGCGCTGGCGCGCGACCCGGCGGCAGCGCGGGCCGATGCCATCGCGCGCCACCCGGTGCGCCGCTTCGGCGAGCCGGGCGACATTGCCGAGATGGCGGTCTGGCTCACCTCGGACAAGGCGGGCTTCGTCTCGGGGCAATTCTTCACCGTGGATGGCGGGATGACCGCCGCATCGCCACTTCAGCCGGGGCTTTTCTGATGGCAGACATTACTCATACCGCCGTGCTGGGCGCGGGCGTGATCGGGGCGAGTTGGGCGGCGCTCTTTCTCGCCTCGGGGCGTTCGGTGGCGGTGCATGACCCGGCGGAGGGCGCCGAGGCGGCGGTGCGCGCCTATGTCGAGGCCGCGTGGCCCACGATGGAGGCGCTGGGCCTCACCGGGCGGGGCGACCCGACGCGCCTGAGTTTTCACGCCACGGCGGCCGAAGCGGTGGCGGGCGCGGGCTTCGTGCAGGAGAACGTGCCCGAGCGGCTGCCCATCAAGCACGCGACCTTCGCCGAGATCGAGCCGGCGCTGGAGCCGGGCGCGGTGGTGGCGAGCTCGGCCTCGGGCCTCACGCTGGGGCAGATGCAGGACGGCTGGCACGACCCCGCGCCGCTGGTGCTGGGCCACCCGTTCAACCCGCCGCATCTCATTCCGCTCGTCGAGGTGATGGGCAATGCGCGCACCGGCGCGGGCGTGGTGGAGGCGGCGGAGGCCTTCTATGCGGATATCGGCAAGGTCACGATTAGGGTGTGCAAGGAGGTGCCGGGCCATGTGGCGAACCGGCTGCAGGCGGCAGTGTGGCGCGAGGCCATTCACCTCGCCAAGGAGGGCGTGGCGAGCGTGGGCGATATCGACCGCGCGATGTCGGCCGGGCCTGGGCTCAGATGGGCAGCGATGGGGCCCACGACGCTTTTCGGGCTGGGCGCGGGGGCAGGGGGATTGCAGGCCTTCTGCGACCATTTCGCCGATACGTTCAACGGCTGGTGGGACGACCTCGGCACGCCCAAGCTCGACGCGGCAACGGCGGAGATGCTGGTGCAGGGGCTGGCGGAGGCCACGGGCGGCAAGACGCCCGCCGAACAGGCCCGCGCGCGCGACGCGATGATCGTGGCGATGCTGAAGGCGCTGCGGGAGGTCGATGCGGCCTGAGGCGGCGCGGGCGCGGATGGCCGGCGCCCGCCCGGGCCTCATGCCCCGGGCGATTGCCTTGAGCCACTCTTAAGACCACGCCCCCGTGAAGCTCTCGCGCAGGAGCTTCGCCTCGTAGGCGCGCAGGCAGGGGCGGGCGGTGTCGCCCAGCGTCTGCGGGGCGCTGCGCAGTTCGGGGAAGAGCGCGAAGAGCTCCTCGCGGGCCTCCTCGCAGAGCGCGGTAAGCCCGATATCGCCCGCGTGGAAGCTTTCCGTGGCGATGCCTTCGGCGTAGATGATCTCGTGATGGTCGAACATGAGGTGGATATAGGTCACCTCCTCCTGTTCGACGCGCGTCACGTCCATCCCGTCGATCAGGTGCTTGGCGGGCACCAGAACCTCGGATTCGCCGAAGAGCAGCTCGGCCTGGTAGCCAGTGAAGAGCAGCCGGTGCTGCGGCGAGACGACGAGGCCCGAGCGCGAGCCGTCGAGCACCGAGGAGGCCACGTGCACCGGCGCGAAGCGGCCCCGGCCCGGCACCGTGCGCGTGCCGATCCAGCGGATGGGCTGCACGCCGCTGTCGCGGGTCACCACCCGGTCGCCCAGCCGAAGCGTTTCGACGGGGCGTTCGCCGACCTCGGTGAGAATGCGTGTGCCGGGTGTGAAGCAGATGATGTTCTCGATGTTCTTGAAATGCACCACCGTGCCATCGGCCATTGTGAAATAGCCGGCATAGCCCCCATCGGGGTCGGAATCGGTGAAGGTGATGTCGGACCGCTTCACGTCAGGCGTGAGGCGGAGTGTGTCGCCGCCCTTCTCATCGCCCGAGCCGCCGTCGATGGAAATCGAGTCGTTGCCGGTGCCGGTGGTGTCGAGATCCTCGAGGGTGAAGAAATCGTCGCCCTCACCGCCCGAAACCGTGTCGCCCTGGTCGACGGTGATCAGGTCGTCGCCCGTGCCGCCGTCCACGAGGTCGGCGCCGGTGCCGCCGTCGAGCGTGTCGTTGCCGGCCATGCCCTTGATCGAGTCGGCCCCCGCGCCGCCCTTGATATCGTCGTCGCCATCATCGGTGGCATGGGCGGTGAAATGCACGTCGGAGATGAAGATGAGCTGGCCGCTGTTGCCGGTCTGGTCGTAATCCACCTCGATCCGGGCGACGGGCCCGGCGATCTCGATCAGCATCGAGCCGCCTTCGCTGGTGGAACCGTAATTGGCGTTGCCGCCCACGCTGGGCTCGGTGCTGGTGGTGGTGATGCCCTGATAGGTGATGGTGATGGGCAGCAGGTTGCCATCGGCGTCATAGGCGCGGATCGTCACCTTGTCGTCCCAGCCGGAGCCGTCTCTATACTGGTCGATGTCGTTGATGCGGAAGCTCACGTCGCGCACTTCGTCGTCGTAGCCCGAGCCGTTCACCGCCTCGAAATCCATCGTCACGGTGGAAGTGTCGCCGGTATTGCCGCCACCGTAGAGGATGCCCGAGGAGTTCGGATCGAACGGGTCGCCCGCGCCCACGTATTGCGACGTGGTCGACTCGACGTTGAAGCCTGTGGCGTTGCCGTCATTGGTGTAATCGACGGTAACCTTGATGCCGCCGGTATCCTGAGTGAAGCCGCCGGTGATGTCGCGCCCGTCGGCGCCCACGGCACTCCAGTCGAGAAAGAGATTGCTGTCGCTCGCGTCATCGCCGCCGGTGAGGCTGTCATCGCCATCGCCACCTTCGATGGTGTCGCTGCCCCCGCCGCCCTCGATGGTGTCG
>JAVKDQ010000152.1:0-9769 GCA_040222155.1 Roseovarius sp. | reverse complement strand
GCGCGCAGCGCACCGCGAGATAGGAAGCCGATTTGACGAAGGAGAGTGTCGAGTTGATCGCGCCCTTCACCTGCGGCGAGGATCCGGCGAAGTCGATCGCGAGCGCGCCGCCCGTCACGTCGATCCGGCAACGAATCGGGATGGGCGTGTCGGAGAAGCCGTCGCCGTCGATGTAATCGGTGAAGCTGTAGCTGCCCTCGGGCCATTTCGAGATGGTCTCGCGGGTGAGCGACTCGCCATAGTCGATGAGCGCGTCGAAATAGGCATAGAGCTCTTCCACCCCGTAGCGGGCGACCAGCTTGAGGATTTCGCGCTCGCCCACGAAGCAGGTCGCCAGTTGCGATTCGAGGTCGCCGATGACGAGATCGGGCAGGCGCACGTTATTGCGGATGATCTGGAAGAGCGTCTCGTTGGGCTTGCCTGCCTCGAAGAGACGCACCGGCGCGAGCCTGAGCCCCTCCTGGAAGATCTCGGTGGAATCCGCCGCGTTGGAGCCGGCCACGCGGCCGCCCACATCGGTGTGATGCGCGATCACCACGGAAAAGGCGATCACCTCGCCATCACTGAAGATCGGGCGGAACATGAAGATGTCGGGCAGGTGCATGCCGCCCGAGTAGGGATCGTTGAGGATGAAGACGTCGCCTTCGGCCATCTCCGACACGCTGAAATGGGCGAGCAGCGCCTCGATGCCGTCGGGCACGGCGCCCAGATGCAGCGCCACGGTCTTGGCCTGCGTCAGGATGCGGCCCGTGCGGTCGCAGAGCGTTACCGAGTAATCCAGCACGTCGCGCACGATGGAGGAGCGCGCGGTGCGCATGACCGTGTAGGCCATCTCGTCGACGATCGTGTCGAGGCCGCTCTTGATGACGGCAAAGGTCACGGGGTCGTTGCGATGGGCGCTCACGAGGCGATCCTCCGGTTTCGAGCCGCCTCGAGCGGCGTGCAGGTCGCCCGCAGGCTTCCATCGGCATCGGTGTCGAGACGGAAATCCGGCGCGATCACGATGGTGGTGTCGCGCAAGACGACAACGGCCGGGCCGGTGAGCGTAGCGGGCTGAGCGCCCTGCGCGTAGACCGGGGTTTCGCACCAACCGAATTCGGGCCCGAAATAGACCCGCCGCACTTCGGGCGGGGCCCCTGCGCGGGCGTGGTGCCGGGACGCGGGCAGAGACCTGCCCTGCACCTCGGCGCGCCCGCCCCGGAAGGCCGTAAGGCGCAGGTTTACGGCCTCGATCTCGTCGGAGGAGGCGAAGCCGTAAATGCCCCGGTAGGCTGACAGGAAGGCCTCGCGCAGCTCGGCGATCTCAATACGGTCTCCGCGGCCGGGCACGGGCACCGGGATGGTGGCATCCTGCTCGACGAAGCGCATGTCGATCTCGTATTCGAAGCCAAGCGCCGAGGCGGGCACGCCTTCCTTTTCCATACGGGCCACGGCGGCGGTCTCGAGCTTCTCCTGAAGGCCGGCCACGGCCTGCGCCGAGAGCGCGGGCAGCGTGGCGATCTCGTAGATCTCCTGCCGCGAGCCCAGGAGCCCCGCGGCGGTGAAGACACCGGGCGTGGCCGGGAAGATCACCTTCTCGATACCCATCAGCCGAGCCAGATCGCAGGCATGGGCCGGCCCCGAGCCCCCGAAGGCCAGCAGGTCGAAATCGCGCGGGTCTTCGCCCCGCTCCACTGTCACGGCGCGGATCGCGCGGGCCATGTTGACGGTCACGATCTCGCGGATGCCATGCGCGGCCTCGGCCAGATCGACGCCGAGCGGCCCGCAGATATGCGCCTCGATGGCCGCCGCCGCGAGCCCGGCATCAAGGCTGAGCGCATCGCTGGCCAGCTCGGTGCCGAGATAGCCGAGCACGAGGTTGGCATCTGTCACCGTGGGCTCCGTGCCGCCCTTGCCGTAGCAGGCCGGCCCCGGCACGGCGCCCGCCGAGCGCGGCCCCACCTCGAGCAGGCCGCCCTCGTCAACGCGGGCGATGGAGCCCGCCCCCGAGCCCACCTCGGCCACGTCGATGGCTGGCACGCGCATCAGGTAGCCGCCGGCCTTGATGAACCGGCTGGTGGTGGAGATGCCGGCGCGGAACTCGTATTCGTCGGTGCGGATCAGCTCGCCCTCGAGCACCAGCGAGGCCGAGGCCGTGGTGCCGCCCATGTCGAAGGCGATCAGGTTGGCGCGGCCCAGGTTGCGCCCGAGCCGCTGCGCGCCCACGGCGCCTGCCGACCGCCCCGAGGAGATGAAGAAGACCGGCTGTTCGCAGGCCGAGCGGATGGTGGTGACGCCGCCATTGGAGTTGGAGACGTAGATGGGCGCCCGGATGCCCAGCCCGCGCACGCCCTCTTCGAGCCGGCGAAGGTAGCCGCCGAGGGCGCGCTTGACATAGGCGTTGACGCAAACGGTGGAGCTGCGCTCGTATTCGCCCGCGACCGGCAGGATCTCGGATGAGACCGAGACATCGAGCGCCCCGTACTCCGCTCGCAGGATCTGGGCAGTGCGCGCCTCGGTTTCGGAGTTGCGATGGGCGTTGAGGTAGCAGACCGCCACGGCCTCGACCCCTTCCGAGATCAGGAATTCCGCCGCGCGCCGCACTTCGTCTTCGGGCAGCGCCCGGACGATACGGCCCTCCGCATCGACGCGCTCGCCGATTTCCATACGGTGCCGGCGGCGAACCAGCGGGCGGGGCTTTTCCCATGTCAGGTTGAACATGTCGGGCGTACGCAGGCGGCCGATCTCCAGCACGTCGCGGAATCCGCGCGTTGTGAGCAGGCCGGTTCTGGAGCCGACCCGCTGGAGAAGCGTGTTGGAACCCACGGTCGTGCCATGCGAGATCGACGTTACGTCTTCGGGCCTCGCGCCCAGTTCCCGGATGGCCTCGCCGATCCCGGTGATGACCGCCTCTTCCGGCGCCGAGGGCGTGCTGGACACCTTGAGCGAAACGGACCTGTCACCAGACAGGGCCACCACATCCGTGAAGGTTCCACCGATATCGATTCCGATCTTCAAGCTTGTTCTCCCGGCTATTAAAACGATTTAGTAGAATATTCCATTTATCCTTGTCAATATCCAATTTTTCATGCGGTAATACGTGATATAACGCTTAATTTTCTAACTCAGCAGACTGCAATGACATCCTTCGACCCGATGACCATGACCATCATCGCCGCGGCGCTCGGGCTGGGTGGGCTGCTCAAGGGCGCAACGGGCGCCGGCACGCCCATCGTCGCGGTGCCGGTGATCGCGGCGTTCTTCGACGTGCGCCTCGCGGTCGCGGTTCTCTGCCTGCCGAATCTCTGCACGAATCTCGCGCAGATGCGCCGCTACGGTGGCGCGCGCCTCGAAGGACGCTTCACGCCGAGCTTCGTTGCCGCCGGGGCGCTCGGCGCTCTTGCGGGAACGGTGCTGCTCACCAGCATGCCGGGCCGCATGCTCCTGCTGCTCGTGAATGCGGCCATCATCGCCTATATCGCCCTCCGGCTGCTCCACCCGGACTTCCGCCTCGCGCGGCGGGCGGCCGGGCGGCTGGCCTTCCCGGTGGGGCTCATCGCCGGCATCCTGCAGGGCGCGGCGGGCATTTCCGCACCGGTTTCATTGAGCTTTCTCAATGCGATGCGCCTGCGTCGCGAGAGCTTCATCTTCACGATCTCGACCTTCTTCGCCGCCATGTCGGCCGTGCAGATTCCGGCGCTCTACGTGGCCGGGCTGCTCACGCCGCAGATCCTGCTGCTGAGCCTCGTGGCGCTCGTTCCGCTGTTCGCAGCCATACCCGTGGGCGCGTGGCTGGCACGGAGCCTTTCGCCGGACGGATTCGACAAGCTCACCCTCCTGCTGCTCTGCGGGCTGGCGCTACGCCTGACCCATGATGCCCTGTCCGGCCCTTCCGGGGCGGATTGACAGGGTTAAGGCACCGGGCAGGCTGCGTGGCAAACGGCGCTCTCGACCACGCAGCCTCGAGCGCCGGGATCGAAGCTCGAAACGGCGCGCCGCGCCGCCCGGATAAACTTCGGAACCCGCGCCACGGGCACGGCGATGTCGTGATTGAACTGAGGGCCGGCGAGCCTTTGCCCCTCCACGATCGCCTCCCGCAAAAACCAGAGGCCAGCGCGCCGCGCGCCACGGCTGAACCGTGGGTGCGCCGCGCCCGGCCGCGCCCGCGCCTTACGGATGGCGAGCAAGGCAATAAAGTCTGCACATAATATCCACGACATGATATGTCGCCCGCAGACAAGCGCGCCGCCCTGCCCCGGTCAGAGTGGCGGCGAAAACCAGATCGGAGGGTTCCCATGAAAACCACCACGCGAGTGGCCGTGATCGGCGGCGGTGTCGTCGGCTGTTCGGTGCTCTATCACCTCACAAAGCTCGGCTGGTCCGACGTGATGCTGATCGAGCGCTCGGAGCTTACCTCCGGCTCCACATGGCACGCGGCGGGCGGCTTTCATACCCTCAACGGCGATACCAACATGGCCGCGCTGCAGGGTTACACGATCAAGCTTTACAAGGAACTCGAGGAACTGACCGGCATGTCCTGCGGGCTCCACCATGTGGGCGGCGTGACGCTCGCTGATAACCGCGACCGCTTCGACATGCTCCTCGCCGAGCGCGCGAAGCACCGCTACATGGGCCTCGAGACCGAGATCGTCGGCCCCGAGGAGATCCGCAGGATCGCGCCGGTCACCAACACCGACGGCATTCTCGGCGCGCTCTACGACCCGCTCGACGGCCACCTCGACCCCTCCGGCACCACCCATGCCTATGCCAAGGCCGCGCGCATGGCCGGCGCCACCATCGAGACCCATTGCATGGTGCAGGAAACCAACCCCCGCCCCGACGGCACATGGGACGTGGTGACCGACAAGGGCACGATCCATGCCGAGCACGTGGTCAACGCGGGCGGCCTCTGGGCGCGCGAAGTGGGGCGGATGGCGGGCGTCTACCTGCCGCTCCACCCGATGGAGCACCAGTATCTCGTGACCGAGGAAGTGCCCGAGATCGCCGAGATCATCGACGGCGGCGGCGAACATCCGCACGTGATGGACCCGGCGGGCGAAAGCTATCTGCGGCAGGAGGGGCGCGGCCTCTGCATCGGCTTCTACGAGCAACGCTGCCGACCCTGGGCGGTGGATGGCACGCCGTGGAGCTTCGGCCACGAATTGCTGCCGGACGACTTCGACAAGATCGAGCATTCTATCGATTTCGCCTACAAACGCTTCCCCGCGCTGGAGCGCGCCGGGATCAAGTCGGTCATCCACGGCCCCTTCACCTTCGCCCCCGATGGCAACCCGCTGGTGGGCCCGGTGCCGGGGATGCGCAACTACTGGTCTGCCTGCGGCGTCATGGCGGGCTTCAGCCAGGGCGGCGGCGTGGGGCTGATGCTCGCGCAATGGATGATCGAGGGCGAATGCGAGCGCGACGTGAGCGCGATGGACGTGGCCCGCTTCGGCGACTGGATCTCGCCCGGCTACACGCTGCCCAAGGTCACCGAGAACTACCAGAAGCGCTTCTCCGTCTCCTACCCGAACGAGGAACTCCCCGCCGCCCGCCCGCTCAACACCACGCCGATGTACGACATCTTCGACGGCATGGGCGCGGTCTGGGGCCAGCAATACGGGCTCGAGGTGGTCAACTACTTCGCCGAAGGCGAAGAGCCGCGCTACGAAACCCCTTCCTTCCGCCGCTCGAACGCCTGGGATGCCACCGCGCGCGAAGTGAAGACCGTGCGCGAAGCCGTTGGAATCAATGAGGTTCACAACTTCGGCAAGTATCTCGTCACCGGCCCGAACGCCCGCAGCTGGCTCGATCGGATCATGGCCGGCCGTATCCCCAAGCAGGGCCGCGTCTCGCTCACGCCGATGCTCTCGCCGAAAGGCCGGCTGATCGGCGATTTCACCGTGTCCTGCCTCGGCCCAGAGGCCTTCCAGCTCACCGCCTCCTACGGCGCGCAGGCCTATCACATGCGCTGGTTCGAGCAGAACGAGGCCGAGGGCGTAAGGGTGGAGAACATCTCCGACCGGCTGAACGGCTTCCAGATCGCGGGACCCAAGGCGCGCGAGGTGCTCGCCGCCGTGACCCGCGACAAGATCACCGACATGCGCTTCATGGACCTGCGCCGCGCCACCATCGGCATGGTCGATTGCCTCGTGCAGCGCGTGAGCTATACCGGCGACCTGGGCTACGAGATCTATTGCGACCCGATGGCGCAACGGTCCTTGTGGAAGACGCTCTGGGAGGCCGGCCAGCCGCACGGGATGAAACCTTTCGGGATGCGCGCGATGATGTCGCTCCGGCTCGACCGGTTCTTCGGCTCGTGGCTGTCCGAATTCTCACCCGACTACACGCCCGGCGAGACGGGGATGGACCGCTTCATCAGCTTCGCCAAGAACACCGATTTCATCGGCCGCGCCGCCGCCGAGAAAGAGCGCGACGCAGGCGCCGCGCGCCAACTCGTGGCCTTCGCGGTGGAGGCCGAGGATGCCGATGTGCATGGCTACGAGCCTGTCTGGATCGAGGGCGCGGTGCAGGGCTTCTGCACCTCGGGCGGCTATTCGCACCATGCCGAGACCTCGGTGGCGATGGCGCTCGTTCCGCGCGCGATGGTGCGCGAGGGGCTCGAGGCCGAAATCGAGATCCTCGGCCAGATGCGCCCTGCCCGGCTGATCACCGAGCCGCTCTTCGACCCGGAGGGTACGCGGTTCAGCATGTGAGGGAAGCGGCACTGGAAGAGCGCCCCCGGCACGTGTATGTGTGAAGCGGTGACCAACGGGGCGTGTTAGATGGGCTTCTTCTGGCTGAAAATATCCCGGGGTGAGGCCGCAGGCCGAGGGGCAGAGCCCCTCTTGCGCCCGAGACGGTGCCTGCCATGAGCGGGCTCGCGGTGCTCATCGCCGCCGCCGGCGGCTCCTCGCGTATGCGGGGGCGCGACAAGCTTCTCGAGCCGGTGGGTGGCATGCCCATCCTGCGGCGCGTGGCGCTCGCCGCGCTGGGGCTCGGCGCGCCCGTGCTCGTAACCCTGCCCGAGGGGCGGCCCGCGCGGCGCGCCGCGCTTGACGGGCTCGACCGGCTGAGCCTCGCCCATGTGACCGATGCAAGCGAGGGCATGGCCGCCTCTCTGCGCGCCGGCGCGGGTTGGGCCGGCGCGCTCGAGGCGCGGGGGCTGATGATCCTGCTGGCAGACATGCCGGAGATCGACCTTGGCGATCTGAAGACGATGGAGGCCGCCTTCGGCCGTGATCCACGAAAGGCCTACCGGGCCGAGGATGCGGGCGGCACGGCGGGGCATCCGGTGATCTTTCCGGCGCGGCTCTTCGCGCGGCTCGCCCATCTCAAGGGCGATACCGGCGCGCGCGAGGTGCTTCGAGAAGAGAAGGTGACGCGCGTGGCGCTGCCCGCGCGCCATGCCACGACCGATCTCGACACGCCCGAGGCCTGGGCTGCCTGGCGGTTGAAGACCGGCCTGTAAATTTCTGAATTATCTACATTTCATGTCCTGTAAAACAAACAATCCCGGCTTGCGCCGGGATTGTCCGTCTTGAAACCGGTCTGGGCCCCCTGCCGATTTCACCATGGCCGGACGGCGTTGCGCCGCCCGGCCCGCTGCAAACACTGGTACTCGGGCTACTTGATAAGCAGGCGGCTTTCTTCTTCGTTCAGCGCGCGCCGCGCGGCCTGGTAACTCTTCAGGCCCGCCGCATCGCGCAGGTCTGGAAACAGGTCGAGGATCTGGCGGCGCTGCCGCTCGCCGAGCGAACGCAGAACCGCGTCATCGGGGCGGAAACTCTCCGTCCAGAACCCGTTCGACAGCACCACCTGGTGCTGATCGAACATGAAGTGGATATAGGTCACACGATCCACGTCCATCACCTCCACGCCGTCGAGGCCGGTCAGGTGGCCCGCCGCGGCGAGCACCTCGGTATCCTCGAAGAAAAGCGCGGTTTCCTCGTTCTGAACGAGGATGTTGTGCCAGGGGCTGACGAGGATATCGGCCTCGGGCAGGCCGTTCTGCAGCGCTCCTGAACGGATCAGCACCGGCTTGAGTTCCGGCGCCGCGCCCAACTCCTTCGGGCCGAGCTGGCAGGAGCCGATCCAGCGGATCTCCTGCAGCCCGTTGTCGCGTGTCAGCACCCGGTCGCCAACGGCCAGATCCTCCACCCGCCGCTCGCCCTTGGGCGTGGCGATCACCGTTCCCGGCGTGAAGCAAGGCACGACGTTTTCCAGCGGTTGCGATGCGGCGGCGGACTGGCCAAACCCATCTTGCGTGGATTTCTTGATCGTCGGCATGGTGTCTCCTCTTCGACCTTCGAACACTCGTTACGCGTTACACATTCCGGGCCTGGGCCCGGCACTCGTCTCCCGAGGTTACCGATGACACATCGCGCGTGGGGCGGATGCGCCGCTCTCCCAATGGAAAGCGCGCGTTGAACAGTGCGGTCGCACGTTACATCGACCCTGCCCTCGCGCGCTCCTCACGGTAACGCCAGGCTGGCCGCCCCATAGCCAAGAAACATACCCCCCAGTCAGGTATGAGGTGAACTTACCGTCGGGCCTCGCCACAGAAAAGACGTTTTTGGCAGAACCGTGCGTCATTTCGGGCGAAACTGTGGCGCGAAGAAGGCGCGCGGCAGAATGGCTTTGCCCTAGTTTGTTTCTCTTACCGTGTAAATAAGCCCCCTATAGGCCCTGGTGGCCGATGACTGTTTCTCAATCGCGCGAAATGGAAGAAAAGCCGGCGCGTCCCCTGTCCTTTGCAAATGAGGCCAATTTGGGCGAACGGAGGCGGGCGGGGCATCTCCAATCTGCCCGTTTCGGGCAAATTTTTTCTCCATAAGAGACAGTTACCCCGCCCGCCGCGCCGAATCACGGCGGGAATGCGGCAGCGCCGGCAAGGCTTCGGTTTTTGGATTTGGGGAAAGGAACTGGTACCCAAGGTCGGATTCGAACCGACACGCCCGAAGGCGGGGGATTTTGAATCCCCTGCGTCTACCATTCCGCCACTTGGGCACGCATCCGAGGATTAGCGAAGGGCGCGGCCCACGTCCAGTGGCTCATGCGGCTTTTCGCGCGCCGCGCGCGCCCGAGCGAGGGCTTGACCCCCCGCGCGGCGCGTGATCTGAGCATCGCGCGCCCCCGATTTCGCGAAAGCCCGCCCGCATGACGCTTGAACCCCCGCAGGATATCGCCATTTCAGACCGGCTCGAACAGCTGGTCACCGACGCACCGGGCGAGACGGTGACGCTCGACTGGGTTCTGGCGCAACTCCATGAGCGCGCCTTCGGGCTCTTCCTGCTGATTCTCGCCCTGCCCTGCTGCATCCCGTTTCTCTATGGCGTCCCCCAGGTGGTGGCGCTGCCGCTGATGTTCGTCTCGGTGCAGATCCTGCTGGGGCGCCGGGTGCCGTGGTTGCCCGCCCGGCTCGGCGCGCGCACGATCACGAAGGCCGGGCTTACCAGCCTCGCCGCGCGTTCGAAGCCGTGGCTGCGCCGGATCGAGGCGGTGAGCCGGCCCCGGCTCGCCTTTCTCACCCGCGCGCCGCTCGACCGGCTTCTCGGCCTCGCACTGGTGGTCTTCAGCGCCTCCATCCTCGTGCCGCTTCCGGGCACCAACACCGTGCCGGGCTTCGCCGTGGTGCTGGTTGCGATGGGCCTCCTGCAGCGCGACGGCATTCTGACGCTGATTGGCACGATCCTCGGCACCGCATGGATCGGCACGCTTCTCTTCGTGGGGGCGACGCTTGCAACCCTCGTCAAGGGATGGCTCGGGCTCTGAGGGCTTGCGCGCCGCAACC
>JAVKDQ010000151.1:0-16994 GCA_040222155.1 Roseovarius sp. | reverse complement strand
GAGGGGCTGGGGGCTCTGCCCCCGGCCTTCGGCCTCCCCCGGGATATTTGAAGGCCAGAAGAAGGAAAGAGCGCGTGGAGAAACGGAAACGGATCGCCTTCGGGATGGCCGCGGGGCTTGTCTGGGCGCTCGGCCTGCTGGCCGTGGGCGGGCTGGCGGTGCAACTGCCGGTCTTCACGCTGATGCCCACGATCATGGTGGGCTTCTTCGCGCCGGGGCTGGTGATGCTGGCGATGGTGGGCCGGATCGCGCAGAGGCGGTTCTTCGATGACGAGATCATCGATGGCGGGCCCCTTGGCGGTGCGGCGGAGACGGATCAGCGGGTGCTGCGCAACACCGTCGAGCAGCTGGTGCTGGCGCTGGCCATATGGCCGGCGGCGGCGGTGATGCTGGGGCCGCAGGGCCCTGGCGTGATCGTGGTTCTGGGCGCGGGCTTCGCGCTGGCGCGGATTGCGTTCTGGGTGGGCTATCACAAGGCGCCGTCATGGCGGGCCTTCGGCTTCGCGGCCACCTTCTATCCCACTGTTCTGGTGGCGCTCTGGGCGCTTTGGGCTGTGGCCACCTGAGGGCGTTGCATCGTGGCCAGCCGCGGGCCTATCCTGTGGCTCGGATAACGGCGTTTTGACAGTGAAGGGATGCCATGCCGGTATTGGAACTCGATCATCTCGCGGTTGCCGCGGAAACGCTGGAAGAGGGCCGGGAGGCCGTGGAAGACGCGTTGGGTGTGCGGCTGCAGCCGGGCGGTACGCATGCGCGGTTCGGCACGCATAACCTGCTTCTGGGGCTGGAGGATGGGCTCTACCTGGAGGTGATCGCGGTGGATCCGGCAGCGCCTCGGCCCGGAGGCGCGCGGTGGTTCGATCTCGACCGTTTCGAGGGTTGGGTGCGGCCGCAGGTGTGGATCTGCCGGACGCGCGATCTGGCGGCGTTCGTGGCGGAATGCCCTGAGGCGGGGGCGATGCACGATCTCGAGCGCGGTGATCTGCGCTGGCGGATGGCGGTGCCGGAAGACGGTGTTCTGCCCTTCGGCAACCGATTTCCGGCGGTGATGGAATGGCGGTGCGACGCGCATCCGGCGGCGCGGCTCGCGCCTTCGGGATGTGCGCTCAGGCGCATGGTGATCGGCCATCCCGAGGCGGAGGCGCTCAGCGCGCGGCTGGGCCCGTGGCTCGAGGACGACCGGGTGGTGATCGAGACCGGACCTTTGGGGCTGCGCTACGAGATCGACACGCCCCTCGGGCTGCGCGTGCTGGGATGAGGGTGCGCCCGGCGCGGGCCGAGGATGCCGCGCGGATCGTGGAGATCTGGAACCATTACGTGCGCGAGACCGCCGCGACCTTCACCACCGCGGAAAAGACCGAGGCCGGGATCGCCGCCGACATCGCGGCGCGGGTCGGCGGTGGGGCGGCGTTTCTCGTGGCGGAGGAAGCGGGCGGCGTGATCGGCTTCGCAACCTCCTTCCAGTTTCGTGGCGGGCCGGGTTACCGGCACACGATGGAGCACAGCGTGCTGCTCGATCCGCGGGCGCGGAGCCGTGGCGCGGGGCGCGCGCTGATGACGGAGCTTGCCCGCGTGGCGCGCGAGGGCGGTGCGCATGTGCTGGTGGCCGGTGTGAGCGGGGAGAACCCCGCCGGCGTGGCCTTTCACGAGGCGATCGGATTTGCCCGCGTGGGCGAGATGCCCGAGGTGGGCTTCAAGTTTGGGCGCTGGATGAGCCTTGTGCTGATGCAGAAAATCCTCTGAGGCGTGGCGTTCCCGACTGACAATCAACGGCAAACAAAGTAGCGTCTTCGCCATGTCCATCTGGAGCCGCATCAGCGAGGCGCTTTCGGCGCTGGCCAAGGGCGAGGGCCTTTCGGAGGTGTTCGAGCGGTTGCGCACGCCGCCCGAGCGCAGCGTGGCCTTTGCCATCGCCGTGATCGCACTTGGTGCCAAGATGGCCAAGGCCGACGGTCTGGTGACGCGCGACGAGGTAACGGCCTTTCGCGAGGTGTTTCAGATCGCGCAGGATGACGAGGCGGGGGCGGCACGGGTTTTCAACCTCGCCCGGCAGGATGTGGCGGGCTACGAGGAGTATGCCCGGCGGATCCACGCGATGTTCGGCGACCAGGCGGAGACGTTGGGCGACCTGATGGAGGGGCTCTTCCATATCGCGGTGGCCGATGGCGTGTACCATCCCAAGGAAGACCGGTTTCTGGCCGATGTGGCGCGGATCTTCGGGCTGAAGGAGCACGAATTTCGCGCGCTTCGCCACCGGTTCGTGCCCGATGAGGCGCCCGACCCCTATGCGGTGCTGGGGGTGACGCCCGACATGCCGATCGAAGAGATCCGCAAGGCCTGGCGGCGGCAGGTGCGCGAGAGCCACCCCGACAGGATGGTGGCCCGTGGTGTGCCGGCCGAGGCCGTGAAGCTCGCGGAGAAGCGGATCGTGGACATCAACCGCGCCTGGGACGAAATTTCCGGGAGCGCGTGAGATGCGGCTCGCGACCTACAACGTGGAATGGTTCGACGCGCTCTTCGACGATCAGGGGCGGCTTCTGGAGGATGACGCCGCCTCGGGCCGCCATGACGTGAGCCGCGCCGACCAGATCGCCGCGCTTGCCATCGTCTTCACCGCGCTCGACGCGGATGCGGTGATGGTGATCGAGGCGCCAGACGAGAACCGCAAACGCAACACGGTCCGGGCCCTGGAGCGCTTCGCCGAGGCCGTGGGCCTGAGGGCGCGCAAGGCGGTGATGGGGTTTGCCAACGAGACGCAGCAGGAGATCGCGCTGCTATACGATCCCGACAGGCTGAGCTGCCGCCACGACCCGCAGGGCCAGCCCACCGGGCAGAAGGGCACGGGCGCCGCTCCGCGCTTCGACGGGGTCTTCCGGATAGATCTCGATATCGACGCCACCGAAGACCTGGTGACCTTTTCCAAGCCACCGCTGGAGCTGGCGATGGAGACGGCGGAGGGCTTCGCTTTTCGCATGATCGGGGCGCATCTGAAATCGAAGGCGCCGCATGGCGCGCGCGGGCGTGACGAGGTGATGCGGCTCGCGATCGCCAACCGCCGCAAGCAGCAGGCGCAGGCGGTGTGGCTGCGCGAGCGGGTGGTGCAGCATCTGGAGGCGGGCGAGCCGCTGGTGCTTATGGGCGATCTCAACGACGGTCCGGGGCTCGACGAATACGAGCATCTCTTCGGGCGCTCATCGGTGGAGATCGTGATGGGCGAGGGGGCCGACACCGAACACCTGCTCTACGACCCCCATGCACGGCAGGCGGTGACCCGGCGGCTGGGCGCGGTGAACAGCACGGCGCGGTTCTACATCGCCAAGGAACGGCGCTACCTGCAGGCGCTGCTCGATTACATCATGGTGTCGCCCGACCTACGCGCGCGGGCGCCACGCTGGCGGATATGGCACCCGTTCGACGACCCGGATTGCTGGAAGATCCCGGAGTTGCGCATGGCGCTGCTCACCGCGTCTGATCATTTTCCGGTAACGATGGATATAGACTTTTCACCGCGCGCACCGGGGCAGGGGACTTAAAACCGTCATCTCGCCCGCTTATATTGATGCCATGAAACAGGGATTGCTTGGCATGGCGCTCCTGGCGGCGATGGCCGTTCCGGCCGCGGCGCAAGACAGCGCGGAAGACGGCCCCACGCTGATGGAGCGCGGGGCGCAGATGTTCTTCGAGGGACTGATGCGAGAGATGGAGCCGGCGCTCGACGACCTGCGCGGCATGGCCGAGGAGATCGAGCCCGCCTTTCGGGAGTTCTGGAGCGAGATGGGTCCGGCCTTTGCCGAGGTGCTCGGCAAGATCGATGACCTGAGCAATTACCACGCGCCGGAGATGCTGCCCAATGGCGACATCATCATCCGCCGCAAGGTTCCGCTGGAGCCGGAGGCCGTTCCCGAGGATGAAGAGATCGAAATCTGAGCGGTCGCTCAGACGACCGCGGGCATGATAGCCTCGGCTTCGAGCGTCTCCGCCAGCGACTGGAAGCGCGCCCGCGCGACCTCGCCGAAAAGCGGTGCCGCCTCGTCGGACAGGTGAAGCTCAAGCCGCTTCTTTTTCGGATACCACCTGATGTGACCCAGCTCGGCATCCTTGGTGAGCCAGAGCATCGCGGCAAAGCGCATGGCCTTGCCCAGCACCTCGGCCTCCTTCTGGTCGCGTTCCTCTATGAGCGATCCCAGGTTCTCGAACCGCGTGCCCTCGCGCTTGTTGGAGTAGCGGTGGAGGAGTGCCAAGCCGAGATAGACCCGCTCGGAATGCTTGAGCCCGCCCAAGTTGGCGCGGGTGGCGTTGTCGAAGCAGTCTTCTGCGCGGTAATCGGGATGCGCGCGCCAACTTACATCGTGCAGGAGACAGGCGGCCTTGATGATGCGGCGCCTATCATCGGGGGTATTCCGGAAGAGAGGGGCGATGAATTCGTAAATCACCTTGCCGTGGCCCGGAATACGCGCGTCGCGCGCCTCCATGAAGCTGCAGGCCTCGATCAGCGGGTCGCGCTCGCGCAGCTTCTGGGGCATCTGCTCATACAGCATCCCCTCGCGAATGCCGTAGCTCGAGATGGCGATATCGCGCGGCTTGAAGGTGCGCACGACCTCGCGCAGCACCTCCGTCGCGATCGGCACCAGCGCCATTCGGTTGGCAGAGACGCCGGCGGCGGCGCGCAGGGTTTCGGCATCGGACTTGTCGATGAATTTCGCCGTGTCGCGCACCGATTTCGCGGTCATGCGATACTCGTGCAGCACATGCAGCGGGTAGCCTCGGCGGGCCATGTCGATCTTGGCAATGGCGCGCCACGAGCCGCCCACCAGAAAGAGCCGGTTCTTCTGCTCTCCCAGTTCGGCGCGCATCGAGGCGATGCGATCCTTGATGATGGCCTTGCGCGCCTTGCGCCCGCCCTTGAGGTCGCGCAGCTTGAGGGGGCCGAGCGAAGAGGTCATCCGCCGCCCCACCGTGCCGCCATTGATCTCGGCCATTTCCATCGAGGAGCCGCCGATATCGCAGACGAGCCCGTAGGATCCGGGCCAGCCCAGGAGCACGCCCTGTGCCGACAGCCGCGCCTCTTCGCGTCCGTCGATGATCCAGATCTTGATGCCGGTCTCGCGTTCGACCTCGGCGCAGAATTCGGGGCCGTCCTCGGCCTCGCGGATTGCGGCGGTGGCCACGGCGGTTAGCGGGCCGGTGCCCATGCCCTCGCCAAGGTAGCGGAAGCGGCGCATCGCGGCGAGCGCACGGGCGCGGCCCTCGGGGTTGAGCCGGCCCGTGGCCGACATGCCTGCGCCCAGCTCGCACATGATTTTCTCGTTGAAGAAATAGGCCGGCGAGCGCGCCGCGCCATCGAAGACAACGAGCCGCACCGAGTTGGACCCGAGGTCGACCACGCCCACCCGGTTGAGGCCCCGCGCCTCGGCTTCGTCAAAGAGGGGCCGTCCGAAGGGACCCCAATCCACACTGTCCGGATCGCGCGTACCGTCCATGCGCTCTCTCGCCTTGTTGCGCACGGCCCTTATGGGCCAACGCGCGGCATGCGTCAATGAAGCGGCGCGAGGCTTACGTTGGGGCAAGTGGCCGCGGATCAGACCGGCGGCTTGCCTTTCACCGCCCGCACGATCATCGCGATGACGAAGAGCACGAGGAAGATGACGAAGATGATCTGGGCGATTTCCGCCGAGGCGGCGGCGATGCCGCCAAAGCCGAGAACGCCGGCGATGATCGCCACTATGAGGAACGTGATTGCCCAACCGAGCATGATTGCCTCCTTTCCTTTGCTTCACGAACTATGCAGGGAGAGGGGAGGCTTGAACCTTTCGTCGCACCTTTCGGCGGAGGATTGCCGAGATCAGTCGCCGGTATGGGTGAGTTTGGGCACATCCGCCGCGCCCGCCGAACCGCGGCCCGAGAGCGAGGGGTTCTCCATGAAGAAGCGGTGGCAGTTGAAGGCAAACTCGCCTTCTTTCCAGGTGGCGCGGGTGAAGCTGCCATCGGGCGCCATCAGCCAGCTTTGCGCTACGTCGGCCATGTTGGCGGCCATGATCTGGCTCACGATCTGCGCCTTGACGGTTGGGTTGGTGGTTTCCACCAGCGTCTCCACCCGGCGGTTGAGATTGCGGCCCATCCAGTCTGCCGAGGAGATGAAGACACGCGCGCCCTTCGAGGGCAGCCCCGCGCCATTGCCGAAACAGACGATACGGGAATGCTCGAGAAAGCGCCCGACGATCGACTTTACGCGGATGTTCTCCGAGAGCCCCTTGATGCCGGGCCGTAGGCCGCAGATGCCGCGCACCACGAGGCTGATCTTCACACCCGCCTGGCTCGCGCGGTAGAGCGCGTCGATCACGTCGGGCTCGATGAGCGAGTTCATCTTGGCCCAGATCTCGGCCGGGCGACCGGCCTCGGCATGGGCGATCTCGGCGTCGATCATCTCGATGATCCGGGTCTTCATCTGGTGGGGGGAGATGGCGAGATTTTCGAGCTTCTCGGGCAGCGCGTAGCCGGACAGGTAGTTGAACACCTTGGTGGCGTCGCGCCCGAGCTTGGCGTCGCAGGTGAAGAAGCTGAGATCGGTGTAGATCTTCGCCGTGATCGGGTGGTAATTGCCGGTGCCGTAATGGGTGTAGGTGACGAGGCTGTCGCCCTCGCGGCGCACCACGGTGGAAATCTTGGCGTGGGTCTTCCAGTCGATGAAGCCGTAGACCACGTGGGCGCCCGCGCGCTCCAGCCGGCGCGACTGGCGGATGTTGGCGGCTTCGTCGAAGCGGGCCTTGAGTTCCACCAGCGCGGTGACGGACTTGCCATCTTCCGCCGCCTCGCAGAGCGCCTCGACGATGGGGGAGTTCTTGGAGGTGCGGTAGAGCGTCTGCTTGATGGCCACCACATCGGGGTCGCGCGCGGCCTGGTTGAGGAAGCGCACCACCATGTCGAAGGTCTCGTAGGGGTGGTGGAGCAGCATGTCCTTCTGGCGGATGGCGGCGAACATGTCTCCATCGTGGTCCTGCACGCGCTCGGGGACGCGGGGCGTGAAGGTGGGCCAGAGCAGGTCGGGCCGGGCGTCGAGCACCAGTTCCTTGAGGTCGGACACGCCGACGATGCCCTGAACCTCCACAACCTCTTCGGGGCGCACGTGGAGCTCGCGCATGATGGTTTGGCGCAGCGCTTCGGGCGCGCCCGCCGAGATCTTCATCCGCACCACCTCGCCCCGGCGGCGGCGCTTCAGCGCCACCTCGAACTCGCGCACGAGGTCTTCGGCCTCTTCCTCGACCTCCAGATCGCTGTCGCGCAGCACGCGGAAGGTGCAATGGGCGATGCGCCGGTAGCCGGGGAAGAGGCTGTCGAGATGCTCGAGCAGAAGTTCCTCGAGCGGGAGCGCGCGGAACATGCCATCGGGCGCGGGCAGGAAGGTAAATCGGTCGATCTGCTGGGGTATCGGCAGGAGCGCCTGCAGTGGCCGGCGGTCGGATTTGCGCTCGAGCTGGAGGGCGAGGCAGAAGCCGAGATTGGGGATGAAGGGGAAGGGGTGCGCCGGGTCGATCGCCAGCGGCGAGAGCACGGGGAAGACCTTGTTGAGAAAGGCGGTGGCGAGATAGGTGCGGTCATCCTCGGTGAGGTTCTCGCGGGCGAGGATGGTGATGTTCTCCGCCTCCATCTCCTTGCGCAGCGCCTCGAAGGTTTCCTGCTGGCTGTCGAGCAGGCGGCGGGCGTTCTCGTCGATCAGCAGAAGCTGCTCGGCGGGGGTGAGCCCATCGGCGGCAGTGGTGGTGCGGCCCTCGCGGGCAAGCTCGCGCAGGCCCGCGACGCGCACGTTGTAGAACTCGTCGAGATTGGTGGCCGAGATCGACAGGAAGCGCAGACGTTCGAGCAGCGGCACGCGCGGGTTTTGCGCCTCTTCCAGCACCCGCCAGTTGAAGCCTAGCCAGCTCAGCTCGCGATTGTAGAACCGCCCCGGGCCGGAGAAATCCAGATCGGGCATGGCGACCGGCTCCGGCATGGCCGAATTGAGAAAATCTGCGCTGTTCATCTCGCGGTTATCTAGCATGGCATTCGTGAAAGGTAAGTGACGCAGGATGCCGTCATGTTGCGAGCTTGTCCAGCACCTGCCCGGCGAGCTTTACTGTGATCGGGCGGCCTTTTTCGAGCGCGGCCGTGTCGAGCGCGCGCACCACGGCGCGGGCGCTTGCGAAAGAGCGGTCGATGCGCGTGGCGAGATAGGGGATGACGGCCGGGCCGGGAGCGAGCTGGCGATCGGCGAAGAGCTTCATCAGCACCGCGGAGAGGAGCGCGTCATCGGGCGGGGCGATGGAGACCGAGGGCGTGCCCTGCATCCGGCTCGCCAGATCGGGCAGGGCGAGCCCCCAGTCGCGCGGGGGCGGTGAGGCGGTGAGAAGCAGGGCGTTGCCTTCGGCAAGGGTGAGGTTGTGGAGATGGAAGAGCGCTTTCTCGGCGTCGGTATCGCCGGCCACTGCGGCACAGTCCTCCACCGCGACGTGGCCCGAGGCGAGAGCGGGAATATTGGCGGTGGCTAGGCTTGCCGCGGCCACGATTCCTGCGCCCGATAGCGCGGCCCAGACATGCGCCAGATGGGTCTTTCCGGCGCCTTCGGGGCCGAGCAGAAGGAGCTTGCCGGCGGGCCAGCCCTGCCAGCCCTCCACCATGGCGACGGCGGCCGCGTTGGCGGGGGAGACGAAGAAATCGTCGCGGCCCAGTGCCTCGCGCACGGGCAAGTCGAAACTGAGCTGGCGGGGCATTACTCGGTGTCTTTCCTGCCGGGCTCTTCCGTGTCGAGCCCGCGATAGAGGCGACTGCCCTTGTATTGCGAGATGGCGAAGCGGGCGAGCACGCCGATGGCGGCGGCCACAGGCACGGCCACCAGCATCCCGACAAAGCCGAAGAGCGCCCCGAATACCGAGAGCGCGAAGATCAGCCATACCGGGTGCAGCCCCACCGAGCCGCCCACCAGCTTGGGCGTGAGCACGTTGCCCTCGAGCACCTGACCGAGAATGAAGATGCCCGCGACAAGCCCTATCGACACCCAGTCGCCCCAGAACTGGAAGAGCGCAAGCCCGATGGCCAAAGCGCCGCCCACCAACGCGCCCACGTAGGGTATGAAGGTGATGAGCCCCGCCACCGCGCCCACGACAAGGCCGAATTGCAGGCCCACCAGCATCAGCGCGATGGCGTAATAGGTGCCGAGAACAAGGCAGACGGTGCCCATGCCGCGGATGAAGCTCGCGAGCACGTTGTCGATATCGGAGGCGAGTTGGCGGATCGTGGGTGCATGGTCGCGGGGCAGGAGTGCATCGATCTCGCCCACCATCCTGTCCCAGTCGTAGAGCAGGTAGAAGGCCACCACCGGCACGATAACGAAGAGCACGACGATGTTGATCACTGAACTCACGGAGCCCAGCGCCGCTTCAATGAACTGCCCGCCGCGGGATTTGATCGTTTCGCCCACCGCGATGAGCGATTGGCGCAGGGTGCTTTCCTCGTCCACGATCTGCGGGAAACGCTCGGTGAGGAAGCTTTGCAGGTCGTTGAACAGCTGGGGCGCGATGTTGACGAGGTTCGCTGTCTGGTTGATCAGCGTCGGCAGCACCAGAAGTGCCAGCACCACGAAGATGACGAGCGCCACGAGGGTGATGAGGGTGACGGCCAGAGCGCGCGAGGCGCCCATCCGCTCAAGCCGGTCGGCGACCGGATCGAGGAAATAGGCGATGGCGCCGCCCAGCACGAAGGGCAGGATCACATCTCCCAGAAACCACATCAGAACGAGGAAGACCGCCGTGGCGATCCCCCAGTATTTCATCTGCGTCTGTACGGGAAGCGCCATGCCTGCCTCAGTTCGGGATGTTGCCTTACACATTGCCCAAGAGGGCCGGGCTTTCAAGGGGCGTGGGTGGTTTGAGCGGGGCTTTGCGCTGCAGGGCGGCCCTGTGAGCGCAATCTCTTGTCTCGCGGGGGCCAAAGCCATAAACGGGGGCCAACCGCAACGCTTTCGAGGACTTTAAGCCCCATGCGCCTGAGCCGCTATTTTCTGCCCGTTCTCAAGGAGACGCCCGCCGAGGCGCAGATCGTCAGCCACCGGCTGATGCTGCGCGCGGGCATGATCAAGCAGGCAAGCGCAGGGATCTACTCTTGGCTGCCACTGGGCTTCAAGGTGCTGCGCAAGCTCGAGAACATCGTGCACGAGGAGCAGATCCGCGCGGGCCATATTCCGATGCTGATGCCGACGCTGCAATCGGCCGACCTTTGGCGCGAGAGCGGGCGTTACGATGCCTACGGCCCCGAGATGCTGCGCATCCGCGACCGGCATGACCGCGACATGCTCTACGGCCCCACCAACGAGGAGCTGATCACCGACATCTTCCGCTCGCATGTGGGCAGCTATCGCGACCTGCCGATGACGCTCTACCACATCCAGTGGAAGTTCCGCGACGAGGTGCGCCCGCGCTTCGGGGTGATGCGGGGGCGCGAGTTCTTCATGAAGGACGGCTACAACTTCGACCTGACCAAGGAAGACGCGCTCCACGCCTATAACCGCCACATGGTGAGCTACCTGCGCACCTACGAGCGGATGGGGCTGCAGGCCATCCCGATGCGCGCCGATAGCGGGCCGATCGGCGGCGACGACACGCATGAGTTCCTGGTGCTGGCGGAGACGGGCGAGAGCGAGGTGTTCTACGACAGCGCGATCA
The DNA here is from genome assembly GCA_040222155.1 of Roseovarius sp. Lineage (GTDB taxonomy): Bacteria > Pseudomonadota > Alphaproteobacteria > Rhodobacterales > Rhodobacteraceae > Roseovarius. The sequence continues at coordinate 6,303 of JAVKDQ010000151.1, read as the reverse complement.
CCGATCTGAAGCTCGGCAACCGCGAGGTGGATTACGACAGCCGCGAGGAATGCGAGGCGATCGTGAAGGAGTGGACGACGCCCTATGCCCGCACCGACGAAACCCATGACGAGGCGATCTTCGCCGAGGTACCCGAGGAGCGCCGCAAGCAGCGCCGGGGCATCGAGGTGGGGCAGATCTTCTATTTCGGCACCAAGTATTCCGAGCCGATGGGCGCCACGGTGCAGGATCGAGACGGCAATTCGGTGCCGGTGCATATGGGCTCGCATGGCATCGGTGTGAGCCGGCTCGTGGGCGCGATCATCGAGGCCAGCCACGACGAGAAGGGGATCATCTGGCCCGAGGGCGTGACGCCCTTCCATGTGGGCATCGTGAACCTCAAGCAGGGCGACGAGGAAGCCGATGCGGCCTGCGACGCGATCTACAAGGCGGTGACCGCGCTGGGGCTTGAACCGCTCTACGACGATCGCAACGAGCGCGCGGGCGGCAAATTCGCCACGATGGATCTGATCGGCCTGCCGTGGCGCATCACCGTTGGGCCGCGGGGCCTGAAGAACGGCGTGGTGGAACTGACCTGCCGCCGCACCGGCGAGAGCGAGGAACTGCCGCCCGAGCAGGCGGTCGTGAAGCTCGGCAACATCTACGGGCCGCAGTCGCTGGGGCCGGTGTGAGCCGCCCTGCCACCACCCGCGCACGGGAGAGCTGAGCGTCATGGCCGCCACCACCGCCCCCTTCTCGCGCTTCGAGTTCATGATCGCCTGGCGCTACCTGCGCGCCAAGCGGGCAGAGGGCGGCGTGAGCACGATGACCTGGATCAGTCTGATCGGCATCACGCTCGCGGTCTTCGCGCTCATCGCCACGCTGGCGGTGCGCTCGGGCTTCCGGGCGGAGTTCGTCGACACGATCCTCGGGGCGAACGCGCATGTGACGGTGTATAATGCCGGAACGGTCGATGCGCAGACCGGCCGTATCGACCGCACCATCGTCGATTACGAAGCGATGGCCGAGCGCGTGCGAGCCGTGCCCGGTGTGACCCGGGTGGCGCCTCTGGTGAAGGGGCAGGTGCTGGCCAATGTGGGCGAGCGCAACGCGGGCGTGCAGGTTTTCGGCATCGCGCCGGCCGATCTGGCGACCATTCCGCGCATTGTCGACCCCGCCACCTCGGCGGGCGATCTCGGACGTTTCGGCGAGGGCATCGCGATTGGCTCCGGCGTGGCGCAGGAGTTGGGGGTGGGCGTGGGCGACCGTATCCGCATCATCAACCCCACCGGCAACAAGACGGCGTTGGGCACCACGCCGCGGATCAACGCCTATGAGGTCGTCTATATCTTCAGCGCGGGCCGCTACGACATCGACCGGGTGCGTGTCTACCTGCCCTTCGCGGAGGCGCAGAGCTTCTTCAACCGCGAGGGGCGGGCGGATGAGCTCGAGGTGATGGTCGAGGCGCCCGAACGCGTGGAGGAGATGGCGCTCGACATCATGGGCGCCGCCGGAGAGCGCGCGCAGATCTGGACATGGCAGGACGCCTCGGGCGGTTTTCTGCGGGCGCTGGAGGTGGAGGACAACGTGATGTTCATCATCCTCTCCATCCTCGTGCTGATTGCGGCAATGAATATCACCTCGGGGCTGATCATGCTCGTCAAGAACAAGGGGCGCGACATCGGCATCCTGCGCACAATGGGGCTGACGGAAGGCTCGGTGCTGAGGGTCTTCTTCCTCTGTGGGGCCTTCACCGGGGTGATTGGCACCGCCATGGGTGTGATCCTTGGCTGCCTCTTTGCGATCTATATCGATCCGATCTTCTCCTTCGTGAACGTCGCGATGGGCGGGCAGGTATGGGACCCGTCGATCCGCGGGATCTACCACTTGCCCGCGCAGCTGAACCTCGAGGACGTGCTTTCGGCGGTGGCGCTGTCGCTTGGGCTCTCCTTCGTGGTCACGATCTTCCCTGCGCGCCGCGCGGCGCGGATGAACCCGGTGGAGGCGCTGCGCTATGAGTAAGCCCATGCTGCGCCTCGAGGGGGTCGAGAAGACCTACAACAAGGGCCGCGAGAACGAGGTGCGGGTGCTGGCGGGGGCTTCGCTTGAGATCGCGGCGGGCGAAATGGTGGCGCTGGTGGCGCCCTCGGGCGCGGGGAAATCGACGCTGCTGCATATCGCGGGGCTTCTCGATACGCCCGATGCGGGGCGTGTTGAGATCGGCGGCGAGGCGATGGCGGGCCTCTCGGACCGGCGGCGCACGATCGTGCGGCGGCAGGAGGTGGGCTTCGTCTACCAGTTTCACCACCTGCTTCCGGAGTTCACGGCGGCCGAGAACATCATCCTCCCGCAGCTGGCCAACGGCGTGGCGCAGGGAGCGGCGGCGGCGCGGGCGGCGGAGCTTCTGGAGCGCGTGGGTGTGGGGGCGCGTGCCGGGCACAGGCCAAGCGCGATGTCCGGCGGCGAGCAACAGCGGGTCGCCTTCTGCCGGGCGCTGGCCAACGCGCCGCGCCTGCTACTGGCGGATGAGCCCACGGGCAATCTCGATCCGGCCACATCCGACCGGGTTTTCGATGCACTGATGGGCCTCGTGCGGGGCAACGGGCTCGCGGCGCTCATCGCCACGCATAACCTTGAGCTCGCGGCGCGGATGGACAGGGTGGTGAAGCTCGATGAGGGCCGCGTGGTGGCGGGCTGAAGGCCGGGTTTCTTGCCTCCGGCGGGAGGTATTTGGACCAAGAAGAAGACCGGGGAGGCGCGAATGGCAGAGGTGACGCTGGCGGAGATCGAGGCGAAGACGGTGGCGGCGCTCACCCGGCATGGCGCCACTCAATGGGTCGCCTCAGAGGTGGCGCGGGCGGTGCGCCGCGCAGAGGCGCTCGGCAACCGGATCTGCGGGCTTTACTACCTCGAAAGCTACTGCCTGCAGCTGGCCTCGGGCCGTGTCAGGGGCGATGCGGAGCCGGTGGTGACACGGGCACGCCCCGGGGCGGTGGTGGTCGATGCCTGCGCGGGTTTCGCGCAGCCGGCCTTCGCACGCGGGTTGCCCGAGGCACTGGTGGCGGCGCGGGAATGCGGGGTGGCGAGCCTTGCTATCGCCCATGCCCATACCTGCACCGCCCTGGGCTATTTTACAGAGCAGATCGCTCAGGCCGGGCTTCTGGCGATCGGCGCCACCAATGCCACGCCGATCGTTGCTCCGCCCGGGGGGCGAACCCGTGTGATTGGCACCAACCCCATATCCTTTGCCGTGCCCGATGGGCAGGGCGGTGTTGCGATGATCTTCGATCAGGCGACGACTGCCGTGGCGCTGGGCAAGATTACCATGGCCAAGGCGGCGGGAGAGCGCATTCCGGAGGGCTGGGCGCGCGATGCCGATGGCCGGCCCACCACAGACCCGGCGGCGGCCGTGGCAGGCTCTCTGGAAAGCGCGGGCGGCGTGAAGGGCTGGGGGATCGGGCTGATGGTGGAGATGCTGGCCGCGGGCATGACCGGCAGCCGCGCGAGCCCCGATATCGCGCCGCTCAAGGCAACGGAAGGAGAGCCGCACGATATCGGAGATTATTACCTCTTGATCGACCCGACGCTCTCGCCGGCATTTTACGACCGCTTCGAGCGCGTGGCGCAGCTGGTGTCTGGCGACGCAAACGCGCGCCTGCCGGGGCAGAGCCGGCTCGAAGCGGACCCGGTGTCGCTCGACGATGCGCTTTGGGCGCAGGTGGAGGCGCTGGCGGGCTAGCCGCCCGAGAGCAGCTCGGCGCGGGTGGCGGGCCAGTTCTCGCGGGCGCGCAGGATGATCGCCTTGCTTTCGGAGGGCGAGTAATCGCCGATGCGGATGGTGCGGCCGCGCTTGATGGCGAGCCCGACCTTGTAGATCTCGTTTTCGCTCAGCGAGGTGAATTGCCGGATGCTGAAGCGGTCTGACACGAGGTCTGCAGGGTCTTCCTCTTCGTAATCGTTGGCGTGGAGCGCGGTGGCGGGCAGGCAGGCGAGGCCGATCCAGCCGAGAAGGGCGCGGCGCGAGGGGGCGGTGGTCATCGGGTGATCTCCTGTCGCATTCAAGTCGTGCGACTTAACTTGGGGCCACGGGCACGGTTTTGCAAACGGCGCTCCCCGGCTTGTGATCCAGATCAAGGTTCGGCCGGAGCGGGCGTGTTCTGCTTTTTGCCAAGGAGAGTGGCAGCGGAGCGGCGAGTATGGCGGGCGGCGATCATCTTCTGCAATGGGCAGGCATCGCAGGGCTCATCGCCCTGCTGGCAGGCTGCGGCGCGGAGGCCGTGCGAGAGGATGTGAGCCGTAACGATTTCGAGGCTGGGCGGCTCTTCTACGAGGGCTATTGTTCGGCCTGCCACGGGCCTGAGGGGCGCGGTGACGGGCGGCTCGCGCGGGAATTGCCCCGGCGCCCCGCCGATCTCACGCGCCTTTCAGCCCGAAACGGCGGCGCCTTTCCGTGGAGCCGCGTGATGGCGCAGGTGCATGGGTATGAGGGGCGGTCGGAGATCATGCCGGAATATGGAACGGTGTTCGACGGGCCCAAGGTGACGTGGCGGGACGAGCGCGGCACGCGGATCGAGACGCCGGAAGCGTTGCTGCAGCTGGCGCGTTATCTCGAGTCGATACAGGAAAGCTGAGGGAGGCAGGAGATGCGGATCGGAAGACATGCAGGCGTTGTGGCGCTGACCGCGCTGATAATCGCGCAGGGCGCGCAGGCCGACGGCGTGGCGAAGCGCGGAGGGGAGACCTTTCTGCGCTACTGCGCGAGCTGTCATGGCGTGGAGGGCGATGGCATGGGGCCGATGCGGCCGGTGCTGATGGTGCCCCCCGCGGATCTCACGGCGCTGGCGGAAACGAATGGCGGGGTCTTTCCGCTCGAGCGCGTGCTTGCGCGGATTGACGGGCGGGATGCGCTCGTCTCGCATGGCAGCGAGATGCCGGTTTACGGTGATTTCTTCTCCTCGGGCGGGCGCGCAACGGTGGAGACGGAGGATGGCGAGACGGTCAGGACCACGGGCGCGTTGGCCGATCTGGTGGCCTATCTGCGCTTGCTGCAGGCCGAGTGAGGCGCGCCCGCGCGGGCCAAGATTGATCCGGCAAGGGCGCGCGCGCCGTATCTCCGTCAGGAGGTACGTGATGAGACAAGTTGTTGCAGCGGTACTGATGACCCTTCTGATGGCGGTTCCGGCCAAGGCGAATGACGAGATCGAAGCGGTGATCTCGTCGCAGATCGATGCCTTTCTGGCCGACGATTTCGAAACAGCCTTCTCCTTTGCCAGCCCGATGATCAAGGATATCTTCCGCACGCCCGAGCGCTTCGGGCAGATGGTGCGGCAGGGCTACCCGATGGTGTGGCGGCCCGCCGAGGTGGAGTTTCTCTCCATCGACGAGCGCGGTTCCGAACTCTGGCAGAACGTGATGGTGCGCGATGCGGCCGGCGCTGTCTATATCCTCGAATACCAGATGATCGAGGGTGAGAACGGCTGGCTGATCAACGCCGTGAAGGTGCGCAAGCCCGGCGACGGGATGGCCTGAGCCCCCAGCGCAGGCCATTGTTGTGGTTGGTGTTTCCGGCCTTACAGGCTTGAAGCATGCACTCCAATGTTGCGCGGCGCGATGGAGCGCGCGCATATTCCTTTCTTCTGACATTCTGGCAAGCTTCTGCTTGGTGCTCGGCTTTGCGCGGCGTTGCGACCGTTCGGTCACATGAGCGCCCGTTAACCCGGTTCTGGATACTTCCCGCCGGCATGGGTGCTGCGCCGCCCGCTGGACGAAACGTCAGGGCATCCGGGCCGCACGAGGCTGTCTGCCGGATGCGGAAAGGGAACCGGATGAACAAGGCTATTACCGAAGGCATCAACTTCATGCCGCCGTCTTTCGCGGAGGGGCTCGACGTGTGGTCGAGCGGCGACGGAACGCCGGGCTCGGACACTTACGAGGGCTCGCCGGATGCCGCCTTCGTGCCGGCGGATGCCGATTTCGGCGGCGCGCTCGAGATGTTGAAGACCGCCTCGACGATGCGCCTGCGCTACATGGGCGAGACGCCGCTTTCGCCGGGCTGCTACCTGCGCATCCGCACGAAGGTGAAGGCGGTGAGCGGGGCGCTGCCGGATGTGCGCATCGCGGGCTGGGCAGGCAACAGCTCGAACAATCATGTGAACGGCCTGGTGGAAAATGGCCCCTCGGTGACGCTCATCAATTACGGCGAGGTGGTGGAGGTCAGCGCCATCGTGGGCTCTGGCCAGCGTGGTGGCGTGGATATGGCATGGGGCACCGACGCCGCTTATGGCCATTTCGGGATCGACCTGACCGGCCCGAGCGGGGGCGTGG